>NZ_PJBR01000048.1:0-23200 GCF_002863625.1 Pseudoalteromonas sp. MelDa3
CTAAGTTCTCGCATTTATAGTGTTAATGCTTTAGGTGGCTTTGGCATTACAGGCGGCATGGTTATGATCCCATTTATTTTTGGTGTGGGTCTGATTTTTTACAATTCTAAAAATATTTTAGGCTGGGTGCTATCTCTAGGTTCGTTAACCGCACTCATATTTGGCGTTATATCGAGTGTTCGATTTAGTATGCGAACTATGACGTCGTTTGATTTGATTATTATTATAATTTTAGCGTTTGGCGGCTTAGGGCTATTTTTACGATCGCTTAAATCTATTGATACTTAAATAATTACCACGCTTTGTTTTAAATACAATTTTAATTATAGGCATTTAACATGATGTTCCAATGCCTAAACTAATATATTAATAATGTAATCCTTCCTATTTACTGCTTAACCAGTAACGTATTTTAAAGAGATTTATGTGAACAACTCAATACAGCTAAAACTAATTGCTACTCACTTATTAGCACAAAGAGATGAAAACCCAGCACGTTCAAACTTTCCTAAAGAGTTAGTACTAGACTCGACTGACGATGCAATAGAAGTACAAAAGTTGATGATTTACTTAAATGATCAAACTGTATATGGCTGGAAGTGTATGCTGCCTTTAGATAATGGCTCAATTATATTAGCGCCTCTTTTACATGCACCTATAAAACAAGCTGAAAATTGCCCACTGTATACAACAAACAATAAAGCGCTTATTGAACCAGAAATTGCATTTATTTTGCAAAGCGATTTACCAAGTAATAATACCTATACAAATGAAGACGTGGATACTGCATTTGCCAGCGCCCACTTGGCACTTGAGCTTATCCAAAAAAGGTTTGATGAAGACACTCCAAGCACTCACATTGAAAAGTTGGCCGATGGTTTATCTAATCAAGGTGTGTATTTAGGCCCACAAATAGATAAAACCAAAGCGTATAACGCAAGTACTGTAAATATTAACGTTAAGCAAACTGAGCTGGAGTTAAACCTAGCAGGTGTGCATCCTGCAGAGCTTGCGCAGCTTCCACTTTATTGGGCGGTTAATTACTTATCAGCAAAGGGAATTAATTTAAAAGCAGGGCAAGTGTTTATAACTGGTTCTTACTGTGGTGTTGTTGAGCTTAATACCAATGAGCAAACATGTATTACATATGAAGATTTAAATACATTTAATGTGACATTTTTATCCCATTAAGCGTAATACTCATTTTAACGGTCATAATAAAACAACCCACTAATTAGCGGGTTGTTTTTTATTTGGCTAAATTTTAATTATTGATTTTAGAGAGTAATGCAGGATTTATTACGAGATTTCGTACGCCGTGAGCATGATCTTCATTAAAGGTGTTACTTTCACACCATTTGCCAACACTGTTTATATCAACCTTTGCTACTTTTGGTTTAACTGACCATGTTACTTGAAAAGGAGAGCCTGCTTCGTTGTAACTAGGACCAGTAGTTGAACCGCTATAAACAACCGGTTTACCCGTATTTGTAGGTGTAGCAATAGCTTGATAGTAACCATTAACAGATGACACGGTGCTTATTTCAGCAAAATCAAGTGCGTTAGCATCGTTTACTAATACATATACTTGGGCTTCAACACGTAGTTGCGGATTTTTAATCGAATCACTTAAGCAGCTACCCAAGGTAGGGCCTGGTTTTACAATTGCTGACGTATGAACGTTGTGAACCTCAATGGTATCGCCAACTAAAAGCGCGCCGTGATCGCTCGGACAAATTTCAATTTTTGCTGGTTTACTTTCACTTTTAGTTAAAGAGCCTGAATATAAGTAGCCACTTTTAAAGCCTTTTCCATTACCATTTCCGGCATATTTACTAAACTCGCCACCGGTATGTTCAGCATTTTTATGAAAGTGTATATTACATAAGTTCATATTTGATGAAGTTGGGGCATGAGAGAAAACTACGGTGTTTTCGCCTTTATAATTATCAATATTGCGTGGAGATTGTGGGCCAAAGCCTTTATTCGCAGTGTTTTTAGCAAGTGCTGCACGCTGCATTTTTATTATGTCGTCATTTGCTATTTCGTGGTTAACTTTAGCTAGCGTATTAAAAGACAGGATAGTGATTACAGCAGAAATTACACTTATTTTTGTTTTGATTGTCATTGAGTCAGTGCCTTTAAATCATGTTTTACGTAACAATTAAGTTAACAGATCTTGTTTTTCGTAAAATAATCCTAAAATGATAAATAATCAAACTATTGCAAAACTATTTTATAGATAAGTCGTATTTTAAGATAAGTGCATCTATATAGCGGGTGCGTAATGTGTGTTGTTTTTCATGATCGGCGCCATGCCCTAATGCTTTGTTTAAAAGCTTCATCGCGGGGTGCAGTAGCGCTCTTTCTTCTTGGTTTAAGCTCGCTTTACTGCGCAGTTCTGTAATGTCGTCAACTAATAGCCTGCCAATATCTACCGAGACTATTTCGTCTATTAATCCATTTTGAGTAAGTACGCCGTACTTACTGCATAAAAACTGTTGCCAAATTTGCTGCAAATGCTCGTCTATTTCGCAGCCAAATAGCTCTTCGCTAAACGTAAATCCTTGCTGAGCGAGTTTAGTTAGGCTTGCAGTATATTGCTGTGCAAAATAATTAAAAGCATGGCTTGATGATTCTATTTTTTGTTTTAAAAGACCTTGACCCCAATTAACACAGCCGCGCGGGTAATAGTCGTCATACTCTTCGCATTCATACAAACCTGAATATGAGCTGCAGCTAAGTTGACTTTTAATACAGTAACTTGGTTTTGGGAAAACACTTCGCTCTTGCCAAGCTAAAAGTGTATCTGCATCTATATTTAATGCTTGGCACAGTTCATCGGTGTTATAAAAATGAGTTGCTAAGTAGTCAGATAAACGCATAAAGCCTCTGGTATCGTTAAAAATAAAACACTGTTCATATATACAGTTATTCATTTTGTATTACCAAACTCAATAACACAAGAAATTTTATAATTAAATGTAGGCTTACACCTCCAAAAGTACCGGCAATTATGTTACAAATAGCGCAAGTTTTATAAATAATGATTTTTTATGCGCACCCTAGACCAAATTAAACAAGCAAGCCTTATTACAGCTATTAAAACGCCATACTTAGCAAACGGTGAAATAGACCTAGCAAAGTACGATGAACTCGTAGAAATACAAATTGCAGCAGGCGTTGACGGCATTGTAGTTGGTGGCACAACAGGCGAAGGCCAGTTAATGAACTGGGAAGAGCATTTAATGCTTATAGCGCACAGTGCAAACAAGTATGGTGACAAACTGGTTATTGTTGGTAATACCGGTAGTAACAACACCCGTGAAGCGATTAAAGCAACTAAATATGGCTTTGCCAGCGGTATGGATGCAGCACTGCAAATTAATCCATATTACGGACGTACGTCTATTGCGGGTGTTAAAGAGCACTTTAAACGCGTACTTGATATTGGACCTGCCTTTATTTACAACGTAGCAGGGCGAACAGGTCAAGACCTAACACCTGATATTATTGAGCCACTCGCTAAACATGAATATTTTATTGGTGTAAAAGAGTGTGGCGGTAATGAACGTATTGCCCATTATGAACAACAAGGTATTGCATGTTGGTCGGGTAACGATGACGAAAGTCACGATGCGCGCCACACACATAAAGCGCACGGTGTTATTTCGGTTACTTCTAACTTAATACCTGGGTTATTTCGTCAGTTAATGGATACGCCAAGTAACGAGCTAAATGCGTCGTTACAACCATTGATGAACTGGTTGTTCTGTGAACCAAACCCGATTGCTATTAATACCGCGTTGATGATGACTGGCGCAGTAAACCCTGTATTTAGATTACCGTATTTACCGCTTAGTGATGAGCAGCAAGCTCAAGGCGAAGTATTAATTAATGAGTTAAATAACAACGATGTTGTTGGCGGCACAGCTAAGTGTATAAAGCAGGACGATATAGCCCTCCTTTCCTAGCAATATGAGCAAGCACTGAACAAAGTGTTAGTTCAGTGCTTTTTGTTAATGATTATTTACTTCTATTGCTAAAATCGGTAAAATTCCCTCTCTTATATCTTATAAAATATGCAGAGCTGTGAAATTTGTTGTTGAAGAACTCGCTATATGGATAAAGCCCGAACAGCGACAAATAAAAGAGAGTAATTGGTTTGATTCCTCCGTATTAAATCTTAGTTGGGTGCCTGCTATGCAGCGACGCCGAATGACTTCCTTTATTAAAATGGCACTCTTTAGTGCTCATCAAGTAAGCACTCAAGGTAACTATGTTAATTTACCGAGTGTTTTTTCTTCTCGCCACGGTGATTTTCACAAAACGTCTAACTTACTTATTGATGTAGTAAATGATCAGCCACTGTCGCCCACTGGTTTTGGGTTAAGTGTGCATAATGCCGCATCGGGACTTTTTGGGATAATACAGGGTAATACAAGTGCTACAAATGCTATAGCTGCAGGAGCCGAAAGCTTTATTTATGCACTCGTAGATGGCTTTGTAAGACTTGCTGATAACGATCAGCAACACATGTTAATAGTTTATACCGACGAGACTCTCCCCGATATTTACGCTCAGTACGCCGATGAACAGCAAATAGCACACTCTATTGGTTTAATAATAAGAGCGCCGCAAAAAGGCGAACCCCATTTTAGTTTAAACAAAGTATTTAATACGGGCATGGAAAAAAGCGACTTACCAATGAGTATTCAATGCGCTAAAGCTTTGTATGAGCGAAGCAATATATTACTTGTTCATAACACGCTTGAGCACGATTGGCAGCTTACATACCATGCTTAAAAATGTACAAAGGTTATGTGGGTTGATTTGGCGGATTATTGCTACTGCATTTTGCTTTTCAGTTTTTGGGGTTGGTGGTTTAGTATTAGCCTTTATTGTTTTTCCTGCTCAGCGCCTATTTCAAAGTGACTCAGTTAAACAAAAGATTAAGGCTCGAAAAACAGTACATTACAGCTTCAAATGGTTTGTTAGTTTAATGCATGTAACGGGCGTTATTCGATTTCATGTCAACGATAAAGCAAAAATTGAAGGCTTAAAAGGGCAACTGATATTAGCAAATCATCCTTCTTTAATTGATGTTGTTGTTTTAATTTCGGTAGTAAAAAATGCAGATTGCGTAGTAAAGGCGCATTTATTTAAAAATCCTTTTATGCGCGGCGTTATTAAAAGCACCGGCTATATAAGTAATGACGATCCGCAGGAGCTATTACGAGAATGCGAGCGCAGTTTGCAAAAGGGTAATAACTTAATTGTATTTCCTGAAGGGACACGGACAGAGCCTCACAAAACATTAAAGTTTAAACGAGGCGCTGCAAATATTGCAATTAGATGTCATGCGCCCATTACTACTTTTTTAATTAAAATGAAGCCAAACACTTTAACCAAAGGCACACCTTGGTATAAAGTCGCGCCATATCAGGCGCATTTTACAATGGGGCTTGCGAGCCAGCAGTTTAATTGTGCAACGTACGACAGCGATATGCCTGCGATGCAATCACGCCAATTGACTAAAGATTTACAACATTATTTTACACAAGAGCTAAAAAATATATGAGCGAATTAAAAGAACAAATAAAACAACTGATTATCTCAAGCCTTGACCTTGAAGACATGACCACTGCTGACATACAAGATGATGACGCTTTATTTGTAGATGGCCTAGGACTAGACAGCATAGATGCATTAGAGCTTGGTCTTGCGATAAAGAAGCAATTTGATGTGAAAATAGATGCAAACTCTGATCAAACTAAAGCGCACTTTGCCTCAGTTAATTCTTTAGCAAAATTTATTGAACAAGCACGTTCTTAATATATAAAAGTAGGAAGAAAGATGAAAACCGCTGCTGAAATTTATGATGTATTACACGGCATTTTAGAAAACGAATTTGAAATAGACCCAGAAGATATTAGCTTAGAGGCTAACCTGTACCAAGATCTTGATTTAGACAGTATTGATGCAGTTGACTTAGTTGTGAAATTAAGAGAAATCACAGGTAAAAAAATTGAGCCTGATGCCTTTAAGCTTGTGCGCACAGTGCAAGACATAGTCACCGAAATAGAAAAGTTAGTTAACTAATACTATGTTAAAAGCAGTTTTAACAACGTTAATTATGATTTGCTTGGCTTGCTACCCTATTATTGTGTACGTAGGCCTTACGCGTTTTAATAGTCAGATTATTACAGTATTACTGCTATTTTTACTCGGGCTTAGACTTTGGTTAAGCAGAGCCTTGTTTGATAAAATGCCGTGGTTAAAGCCCGCTACATTTTTAGCAGCCATTACTATTTTGATTTCCAAGATAATGGATAGCGACTTAGGGCTGCGTTTGTATCCCGTAATCATTAATTTAGTTATGTTAGTTGTGTTTGCGTATTCTTTGTATAAAGGGCCTTCTATTATTGAAACCTTTGCGCGCATTACTGAGCCCTCACTTGATGAAAACGGTGTAATTTATACAAAAAAAGTAACGCTAGTGTGGTGTGTTTTTTTTGTATTAAACGGTGGTATTGCCCTGTACACCAGTATTTTTAGTAGCCTAGAAACCTGGGCTTTTTATAATGGTTTTATTGCTTACTTAGCTATGGGCACATTGTTTGCTATAGAGTGGCTAGTCAGACAAAAAGTAAAAAGGAACGCCGGTGTTTAATGCTTTTCAAAGTAATGCGATAAGAACATGTTTTAATCATACTGATAATGATATTTCGGAGCGTCAGTTTGTTAGTGATATAAACGAAGTTTTAGCAAAGCTATCAACGTTAAATGCTAAATCATCGGTTGTTTTATACACCACAGACACCTACAAATTTGCCGTGTACTTATTTGCTTTGGCACTACACGGAAATACAGTGATTTTGCCGCCTAATGGGCAACCTGCAACGTTAAACTCCTTGCTTAAACAAACACCTTTTTTTATTGGTGAGTCTGAATTAGTAGCCGATTTAGAGGCTGATTTTTTAGATATAGGAACCTTAGTCAATCAACCCCACTTTGTATCTATTGAAACAATTAAATGGCCTCAAGAAGGCACAATTGTTTTTTACACGTCGGGCTCGTCGGGTAAAGCAAAGCCAATTGTAAAAACGTGGCAGGTAATAAATAAAGAATTAAGTACATTAATTAATAGCTACGCACTGATTGATAATCCTATTTTTATAGCGAGTGTTTCGCATCAGCATATATACGGCTTATTGTTTAGATTATTGTGGCCATTACGTGCAGGAAAGGTTGTAAATACAGAGCTATTGCATTACCCAGAACATATAGCTACAAAGCTCAAGTTATTTAAAAAAGTAGTGTTTGTTTCAAGCCCAGCGCAGTTAAAACGGTTATGTATTGATAATGTTTTAGTGGATGATAAGTCTCATTTACAATGGATTTTTTCATCAGGTGGACCGCTATTAAACGAAGATGCTGTATCGTTGTTTACGCAATTAAATAAACCAGTTACACAAGTTTTTGGTAGTACCGAAACCGGTGGTATTGCATATCGACAAGTTACTTCACTTGAAAAGGTTAGCCTTTGGCAGCCATTTTCGGGTATTAAAGTACGGGCTTTGGACGATCAGCGTTTAATTTTAAACTCACCGCTCGTTCGCGACAAAAATTACCCTTTAGATGATAGAGGCGAAGTACTTAAAAATGGTCAATTTAGATTATTAGGCCGATTCGACCGAATTATAAAATTAGAAGAAAAGCGATTAAGTTTAGATGAGCTAGAACAACATTTGTGTACTAGTGAGTGGGTAAGTGAAGCTAAAGTAATCGCCTTGCCTGGTGAGCGATTAATTGTAGGCGCTATTGTTGTGCTTAAGCATAAAGGGCAGATGTTTTTTAATGGTGACGGTAAGTTAGCTACAAATAATTTATTAAAAGCGCATGCATTAGCGCGCTTTGAGCGAATTTGTATCCCTAAAAAGTGGCGTTTTGTAGAGCAATTACCATACAACTCACAGGCAAAGTTAAATTTAAAAGCATTGGAGAGTCTTTTTGCAAAAGTTGACTAAAACACAGCCTGATTTACTGTCTTGTGAAAAAGCAGAGCAAAAGTATAAATTAAGCTTATTAGTTCCTCATGATTTAGATTATTTCAAAGGACATTTTACGGATGGCCCAATACTCGCAGGTGTTGTGCAATTAGACTGGGCTGTGGCTGCAATTTGTAAATATTATAATGTTCAGCAACCTGTTAAAAATGTTGAAGTATTAAAATTTCAGGTAGTGATTACCCCAGGTATAACAATCGAATTATTGCTAGAGCAAAAAGCAGAGAATAAATATACCTTTTCGTATAATTCAAACAAAGGACAGCATGCATCTGGCCGTGTTATTTTTGATAGCCTGATAAATGAATAACTTTTGTATTGTTATCCCAAATTATAATCACATTACGGTTATTGATGATGTACTGAGCAAATTATCGTCATTTAATCTTCCTATTATTATGGTTGATGACGCAAGCAACGTCGAAGCTAAAAATGTGTTTAGTAAGCTTGATGCAAAACACGCGCAGTTGAGTGTAGTTACCCACGACGATAATCAAGGCAAAGGCGGCGCGGTACAAACCGGCTTAAAGCAAGCATATAAGCTAGGTTTTTCGCATGCGATACAGGTTGATGCTGATGGTCAGCATGACTTATCTGATATTAAAAAACTAATAGCGCTTTCAAACGCTCAGCCTAAAGCGCTTATAAGCTGTTGCCCAATATATGACGATTCAGTGCCTAAACACCGTTATTTAGCACGTTATTTAACGCATGTTTGGGTATGGATTGAAACGTTAAGTTTTACAATTGTAGATTCAATGTGTGGCTTTAGAGTATATCCGCTTGAGCCAAGTACAAAGCTAATTGATGAGGTATCGCTTGGAAAACGCATGGATTTTGACCCCGAAATTTTAGTGCGTTTATATTGGCGCAATGTGCCTTTTGTATTTTTACCTAGCCAAGTAATTTACCCCGAAAATGGGCTTTCTCATTTTCAGCCATTACACGATAACGTGCGTATTTCGTGGTTGCACACTCGCTTATTTTTTGGAATGTTGATTCGCTCTCCTGTGTTAATTTGGCATAAATTAAAGAGGCGTTATGGCCGCTAAACACTGGTCTAAAATGCAAGAGCGCGGTAATTTCTTAGGTATTCAAATACTGTTATTTGCTCATAAATTACTGGGTAGAAAAGGGCTGTGGATTGTTTTGTTTCCTGTGGTTTTTTATCTTTTTTTAACAGGAAAAGTAGCGCGTGTAGCATCTAAAGCGTTTTTAGCGCAGGTTAATGTTTACCAAGGCTGCAAACAACCTGTTACGTTTAAAATGCAATTAACGCACTTTTGCAGTTTTGCAGATAGCGCATTAGATAAAATTGATGCTTGGCTTGGGCGAATAACTCAACGTGATATTAAATACACTAATGAGCATTTATTTGCTGAGCTAGATGAGCAAAATCAAGGGGCTATTTTTATAGGTTCCCACTTGGGTAATTTAGAGGTATGCAGGGCACTTAGCCAGCACCGCAGCAGTAAAAAAATAAATGTACTGGTGTTTACCCATCACGCTGTTGAATTTAATAAAATGCTTAAAAAGATTAACCCAGATGTGTCGGTTAATTTAATACAAGTGACTGATATGGGGCCTGACTTAGCTATTTTACTAAAAGAAAAAGTAGAGCAGGGAGAAATAATCGTTATTGTTGGCGACAGAACAAGCACAACAACGGCTTCTCGGTCGGTACAGGTACCATTTTTAGGCAAAAATGCCCCATTTTCACAGGGGCCTTTTATATTAGCCGCGCTGCTTGATTGCCCTGTTTACTTTTTGTTTTGTTTAAAAGATAAAAAAAGCAAAAAGTATCAAGTGATATTTGAACATTACAGCCAATCATTAAAAATGCCTCGACGAGAGCGACAGCAGGCGCTAACACTTATTATTACTGACTATGCACAGCGTTTGAGTTATTACGCAGCTTTATATCCTTATCAGTGGTTTAATTTTTACGATTTTTGGAAAAGTGATCAGCAGGTAGTGCGCGATCAATCAATGGAGAATAAGTGTGACTGAACAAAATATACAGCTTTTTGGCAATCAGCGATTATCAATTGAAGATATTGTTCGAGTTGCCTTTAATAAAACACAAGTGCAATTAAATAGCTGTGAAAATTTTAGCGTTAAAATTAATAGCGCTTTGCGTTTTTTAGACACACTTTTAAAAGAAGATGGCGTAATTTACGGCGTTACTACTGGTTACGGTGATTCTGTAACGGTGGCTGTACCCCTTGATTTAGTTGATGAATTACCTCTGCATTTAACTCGCTTTCACGGCTGTGGACTTGGGGATGTATTTAATAAAGTGCAAGGGCGTGCAATTTTAGCGACCCGCTTAACATCACTTTCACAGGGCTACTCTGGTATTAGCTGGGAAATGCTGCACCTACTTAAAGATTACTTAAATAACGATATAGTGCCTGTGATCCCGCAAGAAGGGTCAGTAGGTGCCAGTGGCGATTTAACACCGTTATCTTACGTTGCAGGTGCGATGGTAGGCGAGCGTGATGTGTTTTACAAAGACCAAGTACGTAACAGTGCAGAAGTTATGAAAGAAGTTGGCTTAGAACCACTAACACTAAGGCCAAAAGAAGGTCTTGCCGTTATGAATGGCACAGCGGTAATGACTGCATTAGCGTGTTTAGCGTTTGATAGGGCTAATTACTTAGCTAAACTGGCGAGCCGTATTACTGCATTATCAAGCTTAGCGCTTAAAGGAAATAGCCATCATTTTGATGAGATATTATTTTCAGTTAAGCCACATCCTGGGCAGCAGCAAATTGCACGTTGGATAAGAGACGATTTAAACCATCACGATCACCCTCGTAATGCAGACAGACTTCAAGATAGGTATTCAATCCGTTGTGCACCCCATGTTATTGGTGTTCTGCAAGACAGTCTGCCGTTTTTTAGGCACATGATAGAAAACGAGCTTAATTCAGCAAACGATAACCCAATAATTGACGGCCAAGGTGAGCATGTATTACACGGCGGGCATTTTTACGGAGGCCACATTGCAATGGCAATGGATAGCATGAAAACAGCCGTTGCAAACCTTGCTGATTTAGCCGACAGACAAATCGCTTCTTTGGTTGATACTAAGTACAACAATGGGCTACCTTCAAACTTGTCTGATAGCGCACCAGAGCGCCGTTATATTAATCATGGTTTTAAAGCTGTTCAAATTGGCTGTAGTGCTTACACAGCAGAGGCATTAAAACTAACCATGCCGGCCAGCGTTTTTTCTCGCTCTACGGAGTGTCATAATCAAGATAAAGTGAGTATGGGGACTATTGCGTCTCGCGATTGTTTACGAATTTTACAACTAACAGAACAAGTGTTAGCAAGTACGTTATTAGCCAGTATTCAAGGTGTTAGATTACGTATAAAACAAGGCGATCTTGAGTTTTCGACTTTAACGCAAGATATGCAAAACATGTATACCGATATAACTGATTACTTTGAAAACCTCACTGAGGATAGACCAATGGAAGCCGTGCTAAGGCAAACAATAGGGTATATTCAAACTAAACGTTGGGCGTTGTATGAATAGTAAAGGTGCATTATTAACGCATGTTGTAGAAATTGAAATTCCATTTCATGACTGCGATCCAATGAATGTTGTATGGCATGGTAACTACCCACGTTACTTAGAAGTAGCGCGCTGCGAGTTACTGCGTTTATTTGATTATGATTACCCACAAATGCATGAATCGGGCTACGCGTGGCCTATTGTTGATATGCAAATAAAGTATGTCGCCTCAGCAGTATTTACTCAAAAAATTAAAGTAGCGGCTTATTTAAAAGAATACGAGAATAGACTACGGATTGATTACGTAATCACTGACTCGCTAACTAATAAGCGCCTTACTAAAGCCTCAACCACGCAAGTTGCGGTTGAGGTTAGCTCCAAAGAAATGCAATTTGAATCACCCGCTATTTTATTTAATAAGTTAAAAGCGGTTTTGAATTAAATTTTTATTTTATAGGCGATTAAATGAATTTATTAAAATGTTTTACATTGAGTGTAGCCATTAGCTTTTTACTGTTTTGCTCTGTAGTAAATGCAGCACCAATTAAAGGTGAGTTTAAGCAATATAAGCAATTTAATGGATTTGCTAAACCTTTTATTTCGTCGGGTGTTTTTTCGTTAATTGATGAAAAGCTCATTTGGCAAGTGAAAATGCCTGTTGAGAGTATGCTCATAATAGAAAACGGCAAAGTGCTTGCACAAAATGCCAATGGTGAGTTAATACCACAACCCGGTAGCGAGCAATTTGTAGGATTACTGAGTGACTTACTTAGCGTAAATATGAGTGCGCTGGAAACACGTTTTGATATTGCTAAAATGCAAGACAGTTGCACACAGTTAACACCAAAAGAAGCGATGCTACAGCAATTATTTAGTGATTTTATTTTATGTGAAACTGCTAAGCAAGTGAGCAGTATTACACTAAATGAGCACTCAGGAAATAACACAAAAATTGAGTTTACTTATTCCAAATAAAATTATGTTTTTAAATAATGCAGTGGTTAATTAAGGGAATAGTGCAGTGACAAAACGAATTACCGTTATTGTAGGGTGGTTTAGCAGTTTAATTTTACTTTTTGCTGCAGCTTTTTGGCTGTCTAAACCAACGTTTAGCGCCGATATGTTTAGCTTATTGCCAAAGTCGCATTCCCAAATTGCACATGCGGAAGATGTTTTTTTTCAGCAAAATGCTAACCGTATTATGTTCTCGTTTGCAGGAAGTAATAAAAATAAAGCATTTGATGATTTCCAAAAATGGCTTGACGATAATGCAATTAAAAGCACATTTAACTTTCCGTCCGTTAACGATTTAGCGCAAACATTCTCACCTTTCAAACATGCGTTATTAAGTGATACTTACAAGCAAACATTAAGCAAAAAAACAACGTTTGAACATTATTACCTTGAGCAATTAAATCAGTTAGGCAACCCATTTGTAAGTGCTACCTTAAGCAAAGATACAAGTTTGAGCTTAGCGGCATTTATAGAAGATAACTTAAAACAAAGCCAATTGTTTACGCTTGAACAAGGTCGTTTAACTCGACGTTTGAATGGCGTTGAATACCGTGTCATTTTGGCAAACTTAGCGCCCGAAAATTTAGGGGTTAATAAATCAATTGATTTAGCTGGCGCGATAATTAAACAGATCAATATACTTAATAAAACCTACCCTGATTTAAGCATTACTTACTCTGGTGTGCTATTTCATACGGCTGAAAATGCTAAACAAGCTAAATACGAGATGAGCCTGTTTGGTGGCATTAGCTTATTAGCTCTTATTGCTATGGTATTTTGGGTATTTAGGCGTTTAAACAGTATTTTATTAGCAAGCTTTACCGTACTGAGCGCACTTATTGGTGGCGCTATTGCTATGGTGTTGCTGTTTAATACTATTCATTTATTAACGCTTGTTTTTGCAGTTACCTTGATTGGTATTGCCATTGATTATGCATTCCATGGTATGACTGACTTAGCCAAAAAAGAGCATGAAAAAGGCTACAGCAAAGGGACACAATCTGCGCTTTTACTCTCTCTTATTACGACTACGTTGGGTTATTGCTGCTTACTAGGTGCACCACTAACGTTATTATCTCAAGTTGGTGTGTTTGTTATTGCGGGTTTAGTGAGTGCTTGGCTATTTACAGTTTTAGTTTTGCCATTGTGGCAATCTACACTCAGGTTATCGCCTTCGAGTTTATTGATGAGTCAAAAGCTCATTAAGGTTTTTTTATACTGCAATAGTTTAAAGAAACCAATACTCATTACGTTATTAGTCCTTATAAGTGCGTTATTTTTAATAAAACCTATTAGCTTTAATGATGATGTAAAGCTATTAAATGCAAGTTCCGAACATTTAATGCTAAACGAAAAAAAGCATTTGTTATTACTTGGGCAATGGGACACCCAAATTGTTTTTATGTTTGCAGATAGCGACGAAGCGCTTTTACAAAAACAAGAACAATTTTTAAAACGCTTAACCCAACTAAACCCTAATTTTAAATATAATAGCATTAGCCATTGGTTGCCTAGTTTACAAAAGCAGAGCGATAACCAAGCCTTGTTTGAACAGGCTAAAAACAAAGGGACTTTGGATATTGCAGAGCGCGTTACAGGGCAAGCGTTAGTAAGTACAAAGGCACCGTTATTAACTTATGAAACACTCGCCACGAGTACATTTAAACCATTACTGCTTTCTCAAATGGTTGTTGAGTCAGAACAATCGATAACGTGGGTGTCTATTTCGGGTATTTCATCTGATCAACTAATTAATGAGGTTGAAAAAAACAATGGAATTTACCTTTATAATAAACCTAAACAAATTAGTGCTTTATTAAGTGATTACCGTGAATATTTACTATTAAGCCTAGTGCTTGCGGGTTTTATTAGTTGGCTGCTTTTTAGTTGGCGATTTACGATTAAGATAGCGCTGCTGCAGGTGACCATTTTATCTGTTGTGGTGTTGAACATGCTTTGGGTATGTAATGCGATTCAAGGTAGCTTGTCGTTATTTAATTTACTCGGTGCGTTACTTGTTATTGCCTTAGCAATTGATTACCTCGTTTTTTATCAAATAAATAAGTTAGAGCCCAAAAATGTGTTAGCGATTAGCTTATCGGCTGCGTCATCAATGTGGGTATTTGGCATGTTGAGTGCATCTGATACACCGGCTATTTTTAGCTTTGGGCTGAGTGTAATGGTAGGGATTTTAGCTATTTACTTTTTATCACCGCTGAGTGTTTTAAAGCCTCAAAAGGAACAATAATTTGAATAACCTTGAGCAGTACGATGTTGTTGTTATTGGCGCTGGGCCTTCTGGTGCATTGGCTAGTAGTCTTTTAGTTCAAAAGGGATGGCGGGTGCTGGTACTTGAACAGCAGGCGTTTCCACGTTTTTCAATTGGTGAAAGCTTACTGCCGCAATGTATGGCGTTCTTAGAAGAGGCGGGCTTAATCGATATACTGCATGACAATGCAGCGGCTTTAGGTTTTCAGTTTAAAGATGGCGCTGCTTTTCATCGGGCAGGGCAAAATACAACTATAAATTTCACTGAAAAATTTACTAAAGGCCCAGGCACTACGTATCAAGTGAAAAGAGCCGACTTTGACAAATTATTAGCAGACAAAGCACAAGGACAAGGCGTAGAAATCAGATATAAGCACACGGTGGTTGACTACTGTGATGAGCCAAATGGTGCATCATTAGTGGTACACAATGAGCAGCAGCAAGCTTATCGCGTTAATGCCCGATTTGTATTGGACGCAAGTGGCTTTGGGCGTGTATTACCAAAACTGTTAGATTTAGAGCTTCCTTCTAACTTTCCTGTTCGAAGCGCTTATTTTAGTCACTTTAAAGACAATATTAGTGATACAAGCTTCGATCGAAATAAAATTTTGATTACCGTACACCCACAATATTCAGACGTGTGGTATTGGCTTATTCCCTTTAGTGATGGTACTGCGAGTATTGGGGTTGTGGCGCAGTCAGAGCGTTTTAATGATGATGAATCTAGCGATTTACTAAATCAATTTATAGAGCAAGACCCTTATTTAAAAACACTGTTAGCACAGCGTGAGTTATTAACTCCAGCAAAAAATATAAAAGGCTACTCGGCAAATGTGAGTAAGTTATATGGTAAGCACTTTGCTTTATTGGGTAATGCGGGGGAATTTTTAGACCCGGTATTTTCATCAGGTGTAACAATTGCACTCAAATCTGCAAATTTAATTGCCCCACTTGTTGATAGCTATTTAAAAAACGAAGTCGTCGATTTTGACGCTCACTATGCACAGCCATTACAAGCTGGAGTCGATTGTTTTAGAACATTTGTAACAGGATGGTACGATACGCGTTTTCAGGATGTAATATTTTACTCTGAGCAAAATACTCAGGTACGAGAAATGATTAGTGCTATTTTAGCGGGCTACGCATGGGATACAAATAACCCATTTGTTGCACAAAGTGAACGCCGTTTAAATGTGTTGGCTCAGTTATGTCAAAATTAATTAAGTATGCGGTGTGTAGTGTATTCATATTTGCTGTATTGAGCGCCTGTACGAGTTTTACAGCATCTAAAAATAGAGTGTATCTATCACCTAATATTCAATTAAATATTAATAGCGTGCCAGCACAAATGTTTGATAAGTCTTGGCAGCATGTTTTGTATATTACGAATCAGCAAAAAACACATACTGTATTTGCCCAATTAGCTATAAATGACAAAGGTGCAATTAAGTTATTGTTAATGACAGTACAAGGCTTTCCAATTATGGAGCTTGAAAAACCTTTAAATGGCCCGGTAAAAACACGAAATATGCTGGCGGTAGAAGGGATAGACCCTCATTATATCTTGGCGGATATTGCATTAGTACATTGGCCAGTAGCATTTTTACAAAAGCAGTTAGAGGGTGCTTTAATAGAGCAGGTTGGCTCTAATCGGGAAGTATTTAACGATGAGGGTACATTTATTACCATTGACTATAGTGATGAGTCGACAACGTTGAACAATATTTTACATCAGTATCAAATAACATTTAAAAAGGTAGAACAGTGACATATTGGCTGAATGATTTAGGCATTGTGAGTGCGATGGGCATAGGCCAAGATGCAACCACAACAAGCTTAAATAAATATAACCCTGCAACTCCTTTATTAACTTTAAATAAAAGTTTAAGTGCTGAGCAAACCCCGCTGTATGTCGGGCAAGTTCAGTCTATTGCTTTATCAAATAATAAACGTATCAATACATTTATTGATCTAGCTTTAGAGCAGATTAAGCCAACCTTAGATAAACTTTCGCATATTGATAAGTCGCGTATCGCAATTGTAATGGGTACTAGTACATCAGGTATTCATGATGGCGAAAGAGCACGTAAAAGCTATGAAAGTACAAAACTCTGGCCTGATGACTTTAGTTACAGTGATCAAGAGTTAGCAACACCCGCTCATTACATTGCACATAAAATAGGGGCTCTAGGGCCTTGTTACAGTATTTCTACTGCGTGCACGTCGAGTAGCAAAGCGTTAATTAGCGCTCGAGCTTTGCTAAATGCTGATTTAGCCGATGTGGTAATTTGTGGTGGTGCGGATAGTTTGTGCCAATTAACAATTAATGGCTTTGACTCGCTCGCTTCTTTAAGCTCGGGTTTATGCCAGCCTTTTTCTAGCACCAGAGACGGCATTAATATTGGTGAAGGGGCCGCTTTATTTGTAATGACTAAAAATAAGCCAATAACAAATAACGGCGTTACGTTACTAGGCAGTGGCGAAAGCTCAGATGCGCATCATATGTCAGCCCCCGATCCTAATGGGATGGGCGCCCAAGCCTCAATGGAAAAAGCACTAAAAAGCGCAAAATTATCCTGTGGTGATATTGATTATATTAACGCTCACGGTACGGCTACTGTAAAAAATGACGAAATGGAAGCACTTGCAATTAATCGCGTGTTTGGCAACAATACCCCGCTTAGCTCAAGTAAGCATTTAACAGGGCATACTCTTGGTGCTGCAGGCGCCATTGAAGCCGGTATATGTTGGTTATTATTAAAAGACAGCGGCCAACATATGCTGCCGTATAACGCGATTAAAGAAGGCAGTGATTTGGCTGATATAAAAATAATAAAACAAGCGTTTAAGCCCGCTCTTAAATACTGCTTATCTAATTCATTTGCGTTTGGCGGTAATAATGCCAGCTTAATATTGGGAGTTAACGTTGACTAATTACCCTATAGAGCAAGTAGTCCCGCATGATGCGCCTATGATTTTAATAGATAGCCTTTTAACACACAGCGAAGATGAAGCTCAATGCGGCGTTACTATCTCTGAGCAAAGCCCTTTTTTTAGTCCTGCATTTAACGGCGTACCTAGCTATATTGGTGTTGAGTACATGGCGCAGTCTATTGCCGCTTACGCTGGTGCGTTAGCGAATGATGAAAATAAACCTGTAAAAATTGGTTTTTTAATTGGCACGCGAAAATATCAAACTTATCAACCGTGTTTTAAAAACGGCAGTAAGCTGACTATTGAAGTGAAAAAGCTATATCAAGAAGAGTCAGGTTTAAGTGTATTTGAATGCCAAATACTCGTGTGTGAAACTCTACTTTGCCAAGCAAAAATTAATGTATTTCAGCCTGAAAACCCGTTGGAATTTATAAGAGAAAATCAATGACAAAAAGAATTTTAGTTACGGGTTCAAGCCGTGGTATTGGTAAAGCTATTGCGTTAAAACTTGCTGAGCAAGGGTTTGATATTGCCGTACATTGCAGAGCGGGTGTTGAGCAAGCTCAAGCAACATGCGATGAAATTAATGCATTAGGTAGAGTCACCAGTTTATTACAATTTGATGTATGTGACAGAGAGCAGGCCAAAGCACAAATAATAGAAGATATAGCTCAGCATGGCGCTTATTATGGCGTGGTGTGTAATGCAGGTATTACTAACGATATGGCATTTCCTGCTATGCAAGGGGAAGACTGGGATTGTGTAATACGTACAGGCCTTGATGGGTTTTATAATGTAGTACACCCAACTGTAATGCCTATGGTACAAAGCCGTAAAGGTGGGCGAATAATTACAATGTCATCGGTGTCAGGTATTGCAGGTAACCGAGGACAAGTAAATTATAGTGCAGCAAAAGCCGGTATTATTGGGGCCACTAAAGCACTTGCATTAGAATTGGCAAAACGCAAAATCACAGTTAATTGTGTGGCACCTGGTTTAATAGAAACCGCGATGACTGATGAATTACCTATTGATGAAATGATGAAAATGATACCCCTTAAACGCATGGGGAGCGTTAAAGAAGTTGCGGGAACAGTCGCTTTTTTAATGTCTGATGATGCAGCTTACATAACACGCCAAGTGATTTCGGTTAATGGTGGCATGGTTTGATTAAACGCGTTGTTGTAACAGGGATGTCGGTGGTCACTGCATTGGGTGATGATTGGTCTGAATTCAAACAAGCCTTAATTAAAGGCGAAAATGCGGTTGTTACTATGCCAGAGTGGGATATAGCTGACGACCTCAATACTCGTTTAGCCGCGCCAGTTAAACACTTTGAGCGACCAAGTCATTACAAACGAAAACAAATCCGTTCAATGGGGCGAGTGTCACTTATGTCAACTCGTGCTACTGAATGCGCACTTGAACAAGCCAAACTACTCGAGCACGAAAGTCTAACAGATGGCTCTACGGGCATAGCGTATGGCTCATCTACGGGCTCTACTGAGCCACTACTCGCCTTTGCAAATATGATGGAAACGGGGTCGATGTCAGGTGTAACAGCCACGAGTTACATTAAAATGATGGCGCATACTGCCCCTGTAAATGTTGGTGTGTTTTTTGGTTTAAAAGGGCGTGTTATAACAACAAGCTCTGCTTGTACATCGGGATCTCAAGGAATAGGCTTCGCCTATGAAGCGATTAAGTTTGGCCGACAAAAAATAATGGTGGCTGGTGGAGCAGAGGAATTATGCATCACAGAGGCTGCAGTATTTGATACGCTTTATGCAACATCTACAAAAAATGAAACACCAAAACAAACACCAAGACCTTTTGATAAAAATCGCGATGGCTTAGTGATAGGCGAAGGCGCGGGTACACTTATTTTAGAAGAATACGAACATGCAAAAGCGCGCGGAGCAACAATATTAGCTGAGGTGGTTGGTTTTGGCTGTAATTCTGATGGACAGCACGTTACTCAACCAACATCAAAAACAATGCAACTAGCGATAGAAATGGCACTGCAAGATGCCAATTTAGAACCAGAAAAAATTGGTTACGTTAATGCTCATGGTACATCAACAGATAAAGGTGATATTGCCGAGTCTCACGCAACGTTTAAAGCATTGGGCAGCAAACCTATTAGCTCGTTAAAAAGTTATTTGGGGCATACATTAGGTGCTTGTGGTGCAATAGAAGCATGGGCAAGCATTAATATGATGGCTGATAACTGGTTTGCACCAACAATTAATTTAGATAACGTTGATGACGAATGTGCTCAGCTTGATTACATAAGGCATCAAGGGCGTGAGATTAATACCGATTACGTGATGAGTAATAACTTTGCGTTTGGTGGTATTAACACCTCTTTAATATTTAAACGCTATAAAGTAGATTAAACACGTTAAAAGATAAGTTATGACTAACTGTTAGCTCGTTTTTACTGTATAATTTGCGACCCTTGATAATGTGGCCGTAGGTTATACAGCATGAATTTTAAATCTTTTAGTTTCGCTCCTGAAATCATCCAGGCGTTGGACGAACTTAACTATCACACCCTTACGCCCATTCAGCGCGCAGCAATTCCTGCTGTTCGTAAAGGTAAAGACGTTTTAGCCAGTGCACAAACTGGTACCGGCAAAACTGCCGCGTTTGCTTTACCTATCATCCAAAAATTGGTTGAGTCTGAACTCAGCACAACTAATGCACCTCATGCATTAGTACTTGCTCCAACGCGTGAACTTGCAGAACAAATTGCAAATAATTTTAGAGATTTTGCAAAGCATACATCACTTAAAGTCGTTAGCTTATTTGGTGGTGTTAGCACTGCCGGCCAAGCAAATGCTTTAAAAGAAGGTGTAGATATTGTTGTTGCAACGCCAGGTCGTTTATTTGATCATATTCGTTTAGGTAACTTAAGCCTTGCAAGTGTTAAGCACCTTGTTCTTGATGAAGCTGACCGTATGCTTGATATGGGCTTTATTGAAGATATGCAAAACGTTATTAAAAGCTGTGCAGAAGAGCGCCAGATTTTACTTTTCTCTGCTACATTCCCTGCAGCAATTAAACAATTTGCATCTAAAGTATTGAAACAAGCTGAAATAGTGCGTGTTGATCAAACTAACAGTACAGCAAGCACCGTTGAGCATGTTGTTTACCCAGTTGAAGAACGTCGTAAGCAAGAGCTACTTTCTGAATTGATTGGTAAGAAAAACTGGCAACAAGTGCTTGTCTTCGTAAACATGAAAGAAACAGCTGATGAGCTTGTTAAAGAGCTTAACCTTGATGGTATTCCGGCAGGCGTTTGCCACGGTGATAAATCTCAAGGTAACCGTCGTCGTGCTTTACGTGAATTTAAAGAAGGCAAGGTACGCGTATTAGTGGCTACAGAAGTGGCTGCTCGTGGTATTGATATTGATGGTTTACCTCGTGTAATTAATATTGATTTACCATGGCTTGCAGAAGATTACGTTCACCGTATTGGCCGTACAGGTCGTGCTGGTCGCCAAGGCCAAGCAATCTCATTTGTTAGCCGCGAAGAAGAAAACACTTTGTTTGAAATTGAAACGCTAATCGGCCAAAAAATCAAACGTGTATATTTAGAAGGTTACGAAGTAAGTAATCGCGAAGTACTAATTGATAAAATTGGTAAAAAACCAGCGCATTTACGCCGTACACGTTCTAACAAGTTATCAGGACAAGCAACCGGTGAAGCGAGAGCAGTAAATCGCTCACGTATTTCAAGCGTTCGTAAAAGCTTAAAAGGCGAAAAACTGTCACTTAAAAAGTCATAGTTAACGCCGTTTAGTTTAAAAAAACCTGAGCTTACTCAGGTTTTTTTGTGCCTGGTGATAACACCTCATCAATAATATTTGCGTATAAATAAGCCGCTTGCTCGTCCTCTTTATTTGCTATTATGGACAAACCAACCGGTAAACCACTTACTTTTCCGACTGGTAGGGTTATGTGCGTTGTGCCAGCAATAGCAGATAACGAACTACTACTTCCATTAAAATTATCACCATTAACTAAGTCAGTTTTCCAGGCGGGGGATACTGTAGGCGCTATAACAATATCAAGCTTGTTGTTTTTATATACATTAACAATGGCTGTCGTTGCTAAAGTGCGATAGCGTTCTTTAGTCTCCTGATATTTTTGTTTGTTAGTTAAATCAATAGCCTGCGATTGAACAAGGATATCTTGCTCAAAGTGGGGCATTTCTGTTTTTTTATTTTGAATATTAAAATTAATAAGTGCTTTTAGGCTTTTAACAGCCACTTGTGTTGGAGTGCTTGCGAGGTAGTGATTAATTTCGGCTTTAAAGTCGTAGAGTAAAATATAGTATTCATCAGCAAATAGCGTATCTAAGTTATCAGTAATATCTACATTAATAACAGTATGTCCAGCCTGTTTTAATGCTTGTAACTGCTTGGCATAAAGGCGCTGCGTTTCAATTGTAAATTTATCGCTAGGTAGCGCACCAATAATAAGTGATGATTTTGATTTTAGATTACCTGTTTTTAATTCAAACCCTGTAGTTGTCGTATCAAGAGAGTCCTCACCTTGCAAAACAGATAAAACCAGTAGCGAATCTTTAAGTGAATGCGCCATCGGCCCTACTGAATCTTGGCTACTTGAAAGAGGCACAACACCTGAGCGTGATACTTGGCCCATACTCGGTTTTATTGCATAAACTCCATTTACTGAGGCAGGGCACGTAATTGAACCGTCTGTTTCAGTCCCTAATGCTATAGGCGCAAAGTTAAGTGCTACCGCAACAGCAGAACCTGCGCTAGAACCACATGGATTACGTGTTACATCGTGCGCATTATGTGTTTGTCCTCCTACGGCACTCCAGCCTGAAGATGAATAGGATGAACGAAAATTTGCCCATTCACTTAAATTAGCTTTGCCTAAAATTATAGCGCCCGCATTACGTAGTTGTTTAACAACAAAAGCATCATTATCAGTAACGTTATTTTTAAGTGCTAAAGAGCCAGCCGTTGTGGGAAGTGTGCCTTTAGTTTCTATATTATCTTTAAGAAGTACAGGTATTCCATGTAATGGCCCAGCCCAAGTTCCTTTGACGGCAAGTTCATCTAACGTTTTAGCTTGAGCAATCGCTGTAGGCTCTAAACTAATAACCGCATTATAGTGTGGATTAAGTTTATTAATTCGGTCTATATAATTTTGGGTGAGTTGCTGTGCATTAATAGAATTATTTTTATATGCACTGTGAATTTCATCGATGGTTTTTAGTTCTTGTGCTTTAGCGTTAAAAATTGCCAATACACTAAGCAACGAAAAGGTAAATGTTTTGATCATTATTGAGGTGCTTAAGGTGTTATTATTTTCTATACATTTAGCACAAAAAAGCCTCACAAAGTGA
>NZ_PJBR01000049.1:0-22657 GCF_002863625.1 Pseudoalteromonas sp. MelDa3
ACTTTAAAGTTAATTGTTAGAAAAAGGTCACTCAGGTGGCCTTTTTTAATGCCTGAAGAAAAGTGATTAGCTTTGAATTATAACCTTCTTGTCGTAGCTTGGGTTGAGTTTTACGAAACCCGAGGAGAAATAGTGCTGAAGATAACTACGCAGTTAGTGAGCTATTTAATACGTTAAAATGATCATGCTTTTAATAAAATTGGTACCAATAAAAAGCACGGCTAGGCCGCGCTTATATTGAGTTAGCTTTTGGTATTTTAGCCAATTACTAATATATGATAAAAGCTTTAATGCTTTTTAGCATATTCTTCAGCTTGTTTTAAAACTCTTAATAAATTACCGCTTAAAATCTTTTTAATATCTTTGTCGCTGTAATCTCTGTCCATTAAACCTTGAACAAGATTAGGGTAGCTAGATACATCTTTTAAGCCGATAGGTAATGAATCACCAACTCCATCATAATCAGAGCCAATACCTACATAATCAATACCAATTAGCTCAACTACGTGATCAATATGATCAAGCACCTGTTCAAGGCTTGCAAATGGGTATGGATTTTTAGCACGGTACGCAGCATCAAAATCGTTGCTTAACTTAGTGCCTTCTTTTTTAGCAGACTCTTTTGTGCTTTTTAATTGCTTGCCCCAACTGCCTGCTTTAGCAGTAACAAAGCTTGAGCCAAAGTTGATTTGAATAACGCCGCCATTTTCTTTAAGTGCCAATAGCATATCGTCATTCATATTACGCTCAAAGCCTGGTGTGTATTTACGAAGTGATGAATGTGAGGCAATTACCGGCGTTTTAGATAGATCCATAACCTGATAAAACGCATCATCAGAGATGTGTGATACATCGATTAACATACCAATATTATTCATTTCAGTGACAAGCTTTTTACCAAATGGGCTTAAGCCTTTCCATTTACGGCGTATATCGTAAGACGAGTCCGAAATATGGTTGCTTTGCGAGTGCGCTAGCGTGATGTAGCGAATGCCACGCTCGTAAAAATGCTGAAGATTCTTCATATCCCCTTCGATTGGAGAGCCATTTTCCATACCCATTGCGATAGAGAGCTTACCTTGTTTAAATTGCTCCTCTATATCACTGCTTGAGCTAGCAATAGCAAACTTATCGGGCGCGCGCTGGGCTACGGCTTCCATACTATCAATCATTTGATTGGCTAGCTGATAGCTTTTACCTTTACCTTCAAACTCCAAATGCGCAGGAATATAAATCGACATAAACGGTGCGTTTAAACCGCCTTTTACAGCGCGAGGGTAGTCAAAGTCGCCATCAGTTGTCGCTTTAGTTACATCAACCCAGTTTTTATGAATTCGGTAAGGTACGTCGATATGGGTATCAATTAAAATAGTGTCTTTAGCGAGCTTAATTGCCTTTTCAGATGCTGTTATTGTTTGTTCTGCTTGGGCTTGGCTAGTTAATGCTAGTGATATGGCTACCACTAGAGTGCTGAGTTTTATCATGTTTTGGCTCTTTGGGTAAAAAGCCATTGTGTACGTTCAACTCAAAAGTTACAAGTACTACGCCTTAATCAAACGACTGTGCTTGATGCTCTTCACTTTGCAGCGCTTTAAATTCGCCCTTCGAAATAATAGTTACTGACTCATGTAATTCTGAGAAAAATACCATGGCTTCGCCATTTTTAAGCTGTAGCTTAACTTGGTTAACTTTAGATTCAATGCTTGCTTCTACTTCACCGTAATCGGTGCCTTCACGCAAAACATAGCTTTCAATTAAATTGTAGAGTGTGTCTTTATCGAGTTGTTGGAGTGGAATGATCATAGTGGCTCTTTTTTAACTACCTGATTGAAGTACTCAGGCACGATTTGCTCTAACCAGTAAACCGGTTTTAATGGGTTATTACCCGTAATAAAACCAACATGGCCGCCTTTTTCTGAGATACGCAGCGTAACATGCTCACTCACATCTTGCCTACTAGGTACTGCTTTAATCGATAGCATAGGGTCATCTTTGGCGTGAATAATTAAAGTCGGTGTGGTGATGTGTTTTAAATAGGCCTTGGCACTGGCTTGTTGGTAATAATCTTCAGCGCCGTTAAAACCATGCAACGGTGCGGTGAGTTGCTCATCAAACAGCCATAAATCATCAATGGCCAGTAATTGCTCTGGCGTTAAATTAATTTGTTGCTTGATTTGCGGCAGTTTACGGTGCATGGACTTCTTCATCCGATCGAGCAAATACTTCTGATAAATTTTTGCTAAGCTTTTACGTATTACTTGGCATGATGCTGACAAATCATAAGGTGCAGACACAACCGCAGCGCCATCAAGTAAACATTGCTCGCCTTGCTCTCCTAGATATTTAGCGAGCACATTACCACCGAGTGAAAAACCAACCGCCAGTAAAGCCCGGTTTGGAAATTGCAGCTTGAGTTGTTTGATAAAAAAATCTAGATCGCCAGTTTCACCACTGTGATAAGCACGGGGTAAGCGGTTAACTTCAGTTGAACAATTACGAAAGTGCATTAATACAACGTTAAAGCCCTGCTTTTTTAATGCTTTCATCATACCCTTGGCATAAAAGCTATTAATATTGCCTTCAAGGCCATGTAATACAATAGCCAGCGGGGCATCGTCATTTTTTGGTAGTGACCAGGCAAGCTCTAAAAAATCACCGTCAGGGGTATCAAGCAGCTCTAATTGATAACGCGTATTATGAAAAGGACGAAAGAAACGCGGCATAATTGTTTGTACGTGACGGTTACTCATCCACCACGCAGGCTTGAAATTTGTAAGCATTATTTATAACTACCCAGCTAATTGAAGTATTAGTGTAACAAATTTTTGGCAATAAAAAGCCCCTAATCAAACAAGTTGATAAGGGGCTTTGCGCGTCGTGCTTAATTCTAATTGGGTGTTTGGTCGTCATGCACTTTCTTGATAAAAAAGTACACAAAGAAAAGGCATAAACTGATCACGACTCCCAGAAAACCAAATGATAAAAATAGTACTGGGTCACTAAAAAAGTCTCTGAAGAATACGTCCATAAATGCCTCCTAATGTCTATGGGTTCATCATAGTGCGAGTTGGCAGAGGCTGATATGATCCAGATCAAGCTACTTTGTTGATTATAAAAAGCGTGATTGAGAAGTTGATTTGGATCAACAAAGTTAAGTGAAGTTAGTGATGGGAAATATAATAAGGGTAAAGTTGTTAAAATATATTAGTCCACTGTTTATTTGGTGTCAGGCTTCCATATTTTGGGTAAGTTTTCTTTATGTTCAATAGTTGACTTTAGCTTCTTTATTTTTTATGTTAAAAAATTGATATCAATATAAACATTAATAATGAATCGAAAGGGACTTTATGTTGCGTAACATTTATAAAATAATTCTTCCTGCTTTGCTTTGCTTTGGTTCCACTGAATAGTGATGCTGCTTCCGAGTATTCTGTATTAACTTGTGATTCTTGTAGCTCTTCATCTCAGTTCGAGTCTTTAGCTTTATACAGTGGTGAGGGGGATTATATAATTGTCAACTTAAAAACATCTAAAGCTGAACGCTACGTGGTTAGGGATGAAGTATATGAGCTTTTGGCGACAAGAAGAGCATTGCCTAATGGTACATTAGAAGATATTTCAACTTATAATGCTCTAAAAAATGCTTTTAATGAAACTGAAAGCTTTATAAGTGGAGTGGAAAATTTTAGCTCTGTTTCGTCTGGAAATCTTAATGCTTTAAGTACAAATGTGATCGCCAATTCTGTCAGTGCTAATGGTTGTGGGACTGGTTGGAATACTTACCTAGTTCCAGATTATCCATTTGAAAACTCTTGTAATCAACATGACCTATGCTACTCAGGAAGCTCAAGTAAATATGCTTGCGATATACAATTTATTCAGAACATGTATAGGGACATAGATAACTTAGCAGATAAAATTGAAATTAAGACACTTTTTGGTTCTGTCATAATTCGAGCCCTTTTGCAAGAAAGAGCTGAATTATACTATCTAGGAGTTGTTAAGTTTGGAGATACTGCTTATTGTAGTTCAACTCAAAACACTACAAGCGATATATGTGGTCATGACGCAAGCCCTCCTGAAGGCGTTTTGCTTCGTATTGCTGAAGAAGGAAACTATGACCCTATTTTGCATGGTGAATCAGGAAGTTTGCATTCTAGTTGCGAGTTATGGCAGTTCCCCAACGGAGCTGGAGGATATTACTACTTGGAGCTGAATTGTACATGGAGCTACACTCCATAAATTCGTACTTGAATAAATAGGTAAAATAATAACCTGAATATAGGGAGTTAAATCATGAATGATGGTGTTTTAGGAATTATTGTATTAATTCTTATAGGATTGACAACCTCAATTGCTACTAATTTTTTTATCAAGAAAAAAGTAGGAGCGTTACTTCTTCCAGTATTATTAGGTTGTGTTACCTTTCAGTTTCTAGGGTATATATATTTAGGTTATGTTGATCCATTTTTTATTGTATCTACCATAGTAAGTGGAATCGTTTTATTAATTATTTCTTTTATTGTAAATATATCATTTAAATATTTCCGTGAAAACGTATGAATTATTTAATTTAAAATTTATTCGCAGCTAAAACTGGCTCCTACAAGATTTGGTTACCCGTAGGAAATGGCTTTTTAGCCATGAATTATCTCGTTATAAAAATTAACGCGCTAAAGCACGACCTACATGAGAGCTTTTACAAATATAACGATGTGTTATTTGGCGTGCTGCAAGGTGTTAGGGCAAAGCTATTAATTGTGGTTATTAACATCTGTTGTTGTTGTTTTTCTAGCTTAAGCTCGGCACTGAGCAGTTCTTTACGAATTGCAGCATAATCTGCAATTTCGGTTTGATTGGTTTTTAAATAGCCGCGGGTGGCGCGTAGGGGCTTTAATAGCTGTTGGTCAAACTCACTAATTGATTGTTCAAGCTTGTTTAGCTGGGCTTGGCTAATTACTAGATTGAGAGAATCTAGGTAATAAAGCAGCAAGCACAGGTTAACGTTTTTACCTTGCTGGTTTTGATAATCCAACAGGCGTGCTTGCATGCCACCTTCGCTATAAAGCTGACATGCAAATTGCCAAAAATCGTTGCTGTTAAGCAAGTTCATCGGCAAAGGCCTGTTCTTTTTCTTCCATCTCTTCAAGGGCCATGAGTAGCTCTTCTTCGATGTCGTTTACTTTGGGTGTTAATGTCGCTTGTTTTGCTATTAGCTCTTTTAACGTTGCTTTGTTGTCATCGTTATAAAGCTCGTTATCGCCAAGTGCAACTTCCACTTCGCTAAGTTCTGCTGAGTGTTTATCAAGTTGTTTTTCAAGCTTTTCAATTTGCTTCTTAAGTGGTTGAACAGCTTTTCTAAACTCGGCTTCGAGGCGCTTTTGCTCTTTACGATTTACTTGTGAGTTTGCTTTTGGTTCATCATCAGCTTGAGTGGCTTTTGCCGCTTCTTTGTTGGCGTTGAGTAGCCATTGATAGTATTCGTCTAAGTCGTAGCCAAACTGAGTTACTTTGCCGTCATCTACTAAGTAAAACTCATCGGCAGTATTTTTAAGCATATGGCGATCATGCGAAACGGTAACCATAGCGCCTTCAAAGCCTTGTAGTGCCATAACAAGTGCATGGCGCATCTCTAAATCAAGGTGGTTGGTTGGCTCATCCAGTAATAATAAGTTTGGCTTTTGATATACCAACATGGCAAGTACTAAACGTGCTTTTTCGCCGCCCGAAAACGGGGCTACAGGCTCAAGTGCTTTATCGCCAATGAAGGCAAAACCACCTAAAAAGTCACGTAGTGATTGCTCAGTGGCTTTTGGGTCTAGTCGTTGTATGTGCGTTATTGCACTGGCTTTTAAATCAAGGGATTCAAGCTGATGCTGCGCAAAGTAACCAATATTTAATCCGTGATGCTGAATAACTTTGCCCGCTTGCGGCTCTAAATCACCAGAAAGCAGTTTAATTAACGTTGATTTACCCGCGCCATTTCGACCAAGTAAAGCAATTCGGCTACCTGGTACAAGGTTTAGCTCTATATTATTTAAAATAGTGACGTCACCATAACCCGCTTTGGCTTTATCTATTGTCATTAGTGGGTTTGGTAATGCTTTTGGCTCTGCAAACTCAAAGTTAAATGGCGAGTCGGCATGTGCTGGCGCTAGTTTTTCCATGCGTTCAAGTGCTTTTACACGGCTTTGTGCTTGTTTAGCTTTACTGGCTTTTGCTTTAAAGCGCGTTATAAATTGCTCTAAGTGTGCAATTTGATCTTGCTGCTTATCAAACATTGCTTGTTGTTGTAGTAAACGCTCTGCTTTTTGGCGCTCAAACTGCGAGTAGTTACCTTTGTACACATTGATAAGTTGCTTATCTACATGCCAAATTTGGTCAACCACCGCATCTAAAAACTCACGGTCATGCGATATAAGTACAAGGGTGCCGGTATAAGCACGTAAAAAGCGTTCAAGCCAATAAACGGCATCTAAATCAAGGTGATTTGTTGGCTCATCGAGTAATAGTAAATCGGCGTCGCGTATTAATGCTTGGGCAAGGTTTAAACGCATGCGCCAACCACCCGAAAACGAGCTTACAGGGTTTTCTATAAGGTTATTGGCAAAGCCTAAGCCGTGTAATAGCTCACCGGCGGTTGATTCAATGCTGTAGCCTTTAATGTTTTCAAGCTGAATATGTACTTTGGCTTGTGTGTCGCCATCGTTGTTTTTCTCGGCCTCACGCAGTGCTATGCGCATTGCGTAGTATTCTGGGTGGCCTTGAAGTACATAATCAATCGCGCTTATTTCAAGTGCAGGTGTCTCTTGCTTAACAGAGGCAATAGACCAATCTTTTGGAATGCTGCAGTTACCTGCATCTAGTTGTAGTTCTGATTTTAGTAAACCAAATAACGTTGATTTTCCACAGCCATTAGCGCCAACAAGGCCTACTTTGTGTTCTGGGAATAATGTAGCTGATGCGTTTTTTAATAAGGCTTTACCGCCACGAAGTAGTTCTATTTCTGAGATTTGGATCATGAATGCGTTACTTTGCTGTGCCCTTGTTAAGTTGGCGCTATCATAACATAGAACTTAATGCTCTTATCAAGCGTATCAACAAGTGAAGTTATACGATAAAATGACAGCAGTTCAAACCACAGGAAAAATGTTGTGAGACAAAAGAAGCGATTTATTGCTGGTGCATCGTGCCCTGACTGCAAAGCCATGGATACTATGATGCTATACAGAGAACATGATGTTGAAAAAGTAGAGTGTGTTGAGTGTGGTCATAAAATGGCGCAACCCGATAACGCTGTTCAGGCGTCTACTCGCCAATTTGAACAAGTAATTGGTGTATTTAAACCGGGCGACTAACCCGGTTTTTTATTGCCTAATTTTTACCGGTTTTAGTAATGCGGTGGAGGCGGCTCAGGTGCTTCAGACATCATAGACGATGATGACTGCGACTCTTTAATTTTTTCTGCTAGCAGCTCAGTTTGGCGTTTCATTTTTGCTAAAAGTTGCTGGTGCACTTTTATTTCATCATTTAAGACTTCAATCGTCTCATCTTGAAAAGCCACTTTGGCTTCAAGTTCCATTAAGCGATGTTCAATTGTGTTCATTATTCTCTCGTATAATAAATCGCTCTGCGATACCGCTGGAGCTTTCGGTTAACAACGACTTACCGTTATCTGTAAATGTCACATCTAGCACCACCGCCGATTTAGGCTTACTGCCTTCGCGCGGGGTAACCTGCCAAGTTTGAATTTTTTCACCGCTTGGTATTTGCCACAAATCAACGCGCTTATTTGGCGAGCCGGTTGCAAGCAAAGTGCCTTGTTCGTTAAAACGCACAGCAGTAAAAATTTTCTGACGCGCAATATACTTCAGTTTACTCACAAGATCACCTGTAGTCAGCTTCCATACATTTGCTTGTGCCATACTGTCGGCCGTAAACGCATAGCGACCTTGTGGATCAAGCGTCACTTGGGTAACACGCGTTGGGTGATTAAAACGATGAATTACTTGCCCTGTACGTGTATCCCAAAAGTAAGCAACATAATCGTTAGAACCACTTAAGGCGTAGCGTCCGTTAGGTGATAGGTCAACGGTGTTAACTTTATCTTGATGACCTAAAAACTCAATACGACGTCCGGTTTCTAGGTTTACAAATACGACAACGCCGTCGCTACGGCCGTATAAAACACTACGGCCTTGATTGCTAATAGCAATATCGCGAATACTGGCTTTTTGTATTTTGTAATAACCTTTATTTTTGCCTGTGGCTATATCCCACACAGCAAACGTGTTTTTTTCGGCGGTAACAGCCACGCTGTTATCAAAAGCAATAGCAACGGCGTATACCAAACTGTCTTGATCTTGCTGCTGAAACCATTGGTATTTTAGTACCTGCTGTTGATTATCCCACAGGGCGACCCCATGGTTGATAGAGGAGATCAAACTGTATTTACCATCGTTTGACAGTGTTGATGAAAACGCACCTTGTGCAGCATGTTCGTAACTTGCTACAGCGTGTTGTTTTTTATCGGTACAGGCGATGGCTAAAAAACAGCTAAATACGATTAAAAAAGTACGAAATATCGACATATTACAGGTATTTCCCCTTAACTCTTAGTGACTGAGAGGTTAGACTAGGACGCGTTAAATGCCTAGGTTGTTTGTCTAATCACTGGATATGTTTTTAGTTTAGCTAACAATGTGGAATTTAGTCATTAAACAAGCAGCCTATCATGTGGGCCGTTAATCTTTAACTAGTAATAATACATTAAAATGACAACTGCAAAGTGTGTCGGAGATTTAAAATGAAAAAGACGATTAGATTGTCATTGATTGCAGCGTCAGTTTTAGCGCTTACAGCTTGTAATCAAGAAGCAAAAAAAGAACAAGCTGAAGTTAAATTAGACACTGTAGAACAGCAACAAGCATACGGTATTGGTGCATCTGTAGGTAACTTTTTAAATAAAGACCTAGCAGACAAAACAGAAATTGGTATTGAACTAGACCAAGCACTTCTAATCCGTGGTTTTGAAGATGCACTTGCTGGTAATGCAAAAATTGACGAAGAAAAAATTCGCGAAGTATTAACTGAACTAGATACATCAGTACGTACTAAGCAAGAAGAAAAAGCAAAAGTAGAGTCTGAAAAAAGTAAAGAAGCGGGTGTTAAATACCTAGCTGACAACGCTAAAAAAGAAGGCGTTACAGTAACTGAGTCTGGCCTACAGTATGAAGTACTTAGCGAAGGCGATGGCGAAAAGCCAGTAGCAACTGATGTAGTTAAAGTACACTACAAAGGTACTTTATTAGACGGTACTGAGTTTGATAGCTCATATGCACGTAACGAACCTACAACTTTCCCTCTTAACCGCGTAATTGCTGGTTGGACTGAAGGTTTACAACTTATGTCAGTGGGTTCTAAGTACAAGTTCACTATTCCTTCAGAACTTGCTTACGGCGACCGTGACTTAGGTAAGATTCCAGCTAATTCAACACTTGTATTTGAAGTTGAATTACTTGAAATTCAAAATGAAGAAGCACCAGCACAATAATAAGTTTATTGTGTAAATGCAAAAAGGGACCTTAGGTCCCTTTTTTAATATGCGTAAATAACATATTAGTTTGCGTGATTAGAAAACAAGTTATCAATAAGCTCATCTTCAAGTGCAAAGCGTGCTTCTAATGCCTCACCAATAACAGACAAGTCATCATCAAAACCCTTTAACAAGTCTTCTTTGTCTACTTCAGCGTACTTATCATTAAAATCTAACGCTATGTCGGTTGTACTGGAAATACGCGGGTAAATAGAGTTTGCAAGCTCTTGGCTCTGTAAGCCCTTTTTTTCACATGCTTTTGCTATATCGTCATACACTTCAAAATGGCCCGCAGATAGGTAATCCATTAAAAGTTGGCAAAATGATTCAATTAGTTTTGGCTCTGGCAATGCTTGATCTTGTTTTTCGTACGGCGTAAAACCTGCAATTTTGCAATAAAGTACAATAAGGTCTTGGCGTTCGTTTAGCCATTTATCAATTACTGTGTGGCTACCACCCCATTTTTGTTGAGCTTTTTCTACACGCGTCAGCATAACTGTTCTCCTAGCTGGGTTGGTCTTTCAATTAGAATATAATAAGTTTATGTACATCAAGATATATTTAATTTGCGAGTATATCAACAAGTAAAGTTGAGCTACTTTGAGGGGTGTACCTTTTTATATAATCTAAGGCGAGAGATTTTATTTTAGGCAAGAAAAAACCACCAGTTACGGTGGTCTAATTTCTTTCAGTGACTTGTTATAACAAGCTTTCTTATTTTTATGAGATGATTTTTATTGTTATTATTTTAAAACATTTATTTTTATTGTTTTAAGATTTTTATTATTGTTTTTGTTAACGCGGGACAAACAATAACAAGGTTTTTGTAATGTTGCAAACATATTAATAAAAAGTTTTAAATGTTATTCTTTTTTGCTTATTTTATAATCAAAATGGATTAAAGCACGCCATTATATTGATCTGCCTCTAGGTAAAGCTGTTTTCGTCCCTAAGCAATAGAGGGTCGGAGAATATGGTGGTACAATCTTGCACAATTTATACAAGTCTTAGGATCATTTACGCCATGAGCGAATTAAAAAACGACCGTTATTTACGTGCACTTGCAAAACAACCTGTTGATGTAACTCCGGTATGGATGATGCGCCAAGCAGGACGCTATTTACCAGAGTATCGCGCTACACGTGCACAAGCGGGCGATTTTATGAGCCTGTGCCGTAATGCTGAGCTTGCGTGTGAAGTAACACTGCAGCCATTACGTCGCTACCCGTTAGATGCCGCTATATTATTTAGTGATATTTTGACGATTCCAGATGCGATGGGTTTAGGTCTTTACTTTGAAACTGGCGAAGGCCCTAAGTTTGAACGTCCTATTTCATCACTTGCTGATGTTAAAAAAATTCCAAAGTTAGATCCTACAGACGAGCTTGGCTACGTAATGAACGCAGTAAGCACTATTCGTCGTGAACTTAAAGGTGAAGTACCGCTTATTGGTTTTTCTGGTTCACCTTGGACGCTAGCAACTTATATGGTTGAAGGCGGTAGCAGCAAAGTATTTGGTAAAATCAAAAAAATGGCGTTTGCAGAGCCGCAAACACTTCATTTATTACTCGATAAGTTAGCTGACTCAGTTATTGATTATTTAAATGCTCAAATTAAAGCTGGCGCGCAATCGCTAATGGTATTTGACTCATGGGGTGGTGTATTAAGCCCGCGCGATTACAACGAATTTTCACTGCAATATATGCATAAAATTGTAGATGGCTTAATTCGTGAATACGATGGTCGTAAAGTACCGGTTACTTTGTTCACTAAAAATGGTGGTCAATGGATTGAAGCTATTGCAGCAACAGGTTGTGATGCAATTGGTCTTGATTGGACTATTAATATTAGCGACGCTAAACGCCGTGTGGGTGATAAAGTAGCTCTACAAGGTAATATGGACCCATCTATGTTACACGGTACACCAGAGCGTATTCGTCAAGAAGTAGGCACTATTTTAGAAGACTTCGGTACAGGCAATGGCCACGTGTTTAACTTAGGCCACGGTATTACACCAGATGTAGACCCTGAAAATGCTGGTGTATTCATTAATGCAGTACATGAGCTAAGTGCTAAGTACCATAAGTAATAGCTACTTAAATAAGCTTTAAAACTGTTTAAAAGTAAAAAACCCGCTAAGTTGCGGGTTTTTTGTTACCTATTTATAAAGGCTTTTAAAACTTCTTAGTTAAGCAGTTATTTAAATAAGCGATTTAAACCATTTAATGCCGCAACACGGTAGGCTTCAGCCATGGTTGGGTAGTTAAATGTGGTATTTACAAAGTAGTCGATATTATTGCCACCATTTTTTTGTTCCATAATAGCTTGGCCAATGTGAACAATTTCAGAGGCACGTTCGCCAAAACAATGTACGCCAAGTACTTCTTTGGTTTCGGTGTGGAATAATATTTTTAAACTACCTACTTCAGTACCAGCAATTTGCGCACGTGCCAAATGCTTAAACTGAGCACGGCCAACTTCATAAGGTACTTTAGCGGCTGTAAGTTCTTGCTCTGTTTTACCTACTGAGCTCATTTCTGGAATGGTATAAATACCAGCCGGAATATCAACAATCAGTCTGTCATCGCAGTTACCACATGCAATTGCATCAGCAGCTATGCGACCTTGGTCAAACGCAGCACTAGCAAGGCTTGGATAGCCAATTACATCACCTACAGCGTAAATGTTATCAATTTCTGTTTGATATGTTTCGTTAACTTTTAATTGGCCACGGCTATCGGCTTTTAAACCAATGGCTTCAAGGTTTAATGTATCAGTGTTACCAGTACGGCCATTAGCAAATAAAATACAGTCAGCTTTTACGCGTTTGCCTGATTTTAAATGCATAATAACGCAGTCGTCACGCGTTTCTATTCGGTCAAACTCTTCGTTATGACGAATAACAATACCGCTGTTCCAAAAGTGATAGCTAAGCGCGTCAGATATTTCAGCATCCATAAAAGCAAGTAGTCGGTCGCGTGTATTAACCAAATCAACTTTAGCGCCTAAACCTTTAAATATAGAAGCGTACTCACAACCAATTACACCAGCGCCGTATATAAGTACGCGGTGAGGGTCGTGTTTAAGACCTAAAATAGTGTCGCTCTCATAAATACGAGAATGCGTAAAATCGACTTCTGGTGGGCGATAAGGACGTGAACCGGTTGCTATAACAATCGTTTTAGCAGTCAGTCGCTCAGTTGAACCATCATTTCTTTTTACTTCAATTGTGTGCTTATCTACAAAGCTCGCATCACCTTGAAACATATGAATGCGGTTACGATCGTAAAAGCTACTACGTAAATTAGATTGCTTAGAAATAACAGAACTTGCGTGACGTAAAATATCAGGAAATGTTAAGCGGCTAGGGCGCTCACCAACATTAAATAACGGATTTGCTTTGTATTCAATATAGCGGCTAACAGAGTGGCGAAGCGCTTTTGAAGGAATTGTTCCCCAATGTACACAACCGCCACCAACTGATTCTTGGCGTTCAATAACCGCTACTTTTTTGTCGTTTTTTGAAAGGTTCATGGCGGTACCTTCACCGCCAGGACCCGTGCCAATAATTATTGCATCATATTGGTATGTCACGGGTACTTTTTTTTGTTCTGGTTGTTTGGCCACAGCCACTCCTAAATTAATTAAAAGAGGCTTTTAATAACCTCGCATTAAGTGCTAGCCATGCCTGTTTTTGATTTTCCCAGGCGGCTTCCAACTCATGGTATTGTGCCATTAATGCTGAGCGTTCACACTGCTTTGCCATGTTATTTTTTTTAACTTCTAACACTTGTTTTTGTAGTGAACAATAATTTTGCAGTTTTTTCAGCAGTAAATCGTACTCTTGTTGTAATAATGTAATCTTATCTTGTGCTAAAGGCAATTTTGCAAGACGCGTTTGCGTTTTGCTCATTAGCGTTTCGGCCTTTGCTTTTTCGATACGTTCAACAGGTGTACGCTTTAGTTTATTGGCTAAACCAACAGCTGCTAAAGAGCGGATCATCCATTTTGTTGGATCGTAATGAAACCATTTAATACCGTTACGGTAGTCGCTTGCAAAAATATGGTGGAAGTTGTGATACCCCTCACCGTATGTAAATAACGCTAAAAAGCCGTTATCGCGTGCCGTATTTTTTTCGGTGTATGGGCGAGAGCCCCAAATATGTGCAACCGAATTTATAAAAAAGGTAAAGTGTTGGCTTAGTACTAAGCGTAGTAAACCTGCAAGAATTAACATACCCCACACATCACCAACTAATAAACCAAGTGCAAGAGGCAAACCTACGTTCATAGCAATAGCTAGTTTTAAGTAGTGCTTATGTTGCCACATAACGACTTTATTTCGTTGTAAATCACGACAATTACTATAGTCGTTGTAGCTATCGCCTTGGTAGTCACGTAACATCCAGCCGATATGGCTATACCAAAAACCATTGGTAGCCGCGTAAGGGTCTTTTATTGGGTCGTCAACTTGACCGTGATGTATACGGTGATCGCTACTCCAATGCAAAGCACTGTTTTGTAGTGCAAAAGCACCGCCAAGCGCAAAAATAAATTCAACTGCAGGGTGTGCGTTATAGGTTTTATGTGCCCATAATCGATGGTAGCCGGCAGTAATTGATAAGCCCGCATAAAACATGCAGCCTACAAAAGCAATCCAATGCGCGCTGGTAAATCCGTAGCTAATGGCGTACCAAGGTACAAGTGTGGCAGCCGCCAAAAAGGTTAGGCTAAAAAATAGGACGTTTGTCCAAATAATCGGTGGTTTATTCATAATTCTCAATCTCAGCGTACAACTGTAAGCTAAAATAGTATTTCAAACTCTCGTCGTCAAGTATTAGACTGTACAATTGAGCTAATATCACTAAATATTCATATAAAATAATTCAGGGAGCTGTTGATGTCGGGTGTTAGAGCGCAACAGAAACAAAAAACACGACAGGCGTTAATTCAAGCGGCATTTAATCAGCTGAGTGCTGATCATAGTTTTTCGAATTTAAGTTTACGCGAAGTAGCACGAGAAGCCGGTATTGCCCCAACTTCTTTTTATCGTCATTTTAAAGACATGGATGAGCTAGGTTTAACCATGGTAGACGAAGCCGGTTTAACCCTTCGTCAACTAATGCGTCAAGCACGCAGACGAATAGCTAACGATGGCGGCAGTGTTATAAATACCTCAGTGGTTACTTTTATGGAGTTTATTGATAACTCAAGTAACCAATTTAGGTTGTTGCTGCGAGAACGCTCTGGGACTTCTAAAGCATTTAGAGCCGCTGTAGCCCGCGAAGTAAAACATTTTATTTTAGAGCTGGCTCATTATTTAGAAAGTGAAACTAAGTGTAATGCCATGCATGCCTATATTCAGGCGGAATCTATGGTAACGCTCGTATTTAATGCGGGTGCAGAAGCGCTCGATATAGAAGGATTGCAACGCGACGAATTAATTGAGCGTGTTATTTGGCAGCTGCGTTATATTACTCGTGGAGCCGGGCATTACGTAAGAGAAACGAATAAAGAAGCATAGCTTAAAAAAATTGTAAAAAGTTAATATAAGCACGGTATATTGCAGTGCTTATTAATTTAAGCGTCGCTAGTTACGTATTTGTTGTTTTAATTCCCAATATAGACCTATGTTGAATTAAAAAACCCAATTGAATCGTTTTTAAATCTATTGTGTAGAATATTTATGCTTGCTTGGTGCGGCTATGAATGTTAAAAATAGGCTTCACTGAACACACACATAAGAAAACAAGATGCATATTATTCGTTTAATTACACTAAAACTTAACCTCTTACTGCTATGGCAAGTAAGCGGGGATTAGTGTGTTTGCATCGAGTTGAACACTAAAAAACCCCGCAATTGCGGGGTTTTTTTTATCTCGCGGCTGGGATTAATTGAAATTTGGGTAACATAGGAATGAGGGGCAGTTATGCAAGAGCAAGATAAAGTATGGATTTTTGATACCACCTTACGTGATGGCGAACAGGCGCTTAAAGCAAGCCTTACTGAAGATGATAAAATTCAATTAGCACATACAATTAGCCGCTTGAATGTGGATGTGATGGAAGTTGGCTTTCCGGTTTCAAGCCCTGCTGATTTTCGCTCGGTGCAACGTATTGCAACCGAAGTAAAAGGTCCTATTATTTGTGGTTTAGCACGCTCTGTTGCTAAAGACATTGAAGCCTGTGGCGAAGCACTTCGCACAGCTCAGCAAAGCCGTATTCATACTTTTATTGCCACAAGCCCTTTGCACCTTGAACATAAATTACGTATGAGCTTAGACGATGCAACGGCAATGGCTGTTAAATCAATTAAATTGGCACGTAACTATACTGATGATGTTGAGTTTTCGTGTGAAGATGCCGGTCGTACGCCGCATTGGGATTTATGTAAAATTGTTGAGCAGGCAATTAACGCCGGAGCTTCAACGATTAACTTGCCAGATACCGTTGGTTTTGTAACGCCAGACGAATACGCTGCGATGATCCGTCATTTAATGAATAACGTGCCAAATATTGATAAAGCGCGCTTAAGTGTGCATTGCCATAACGATTTAGGCCTAGCAGTAGCAAACTCAGTAGCTGCAGTGCAAGCCGGCGCACGTCAAATTGAGTGTACTATTAATGGCATTGGTGAGCGTGCTGGTAACTGCTCGCTTGAAGAAGTGGCGATGATCATGAAAATGCGCCACGACCACTTAAAAGTATATACCGATATTAAAAGTGAAGAAATTTACCGCGCATCTCGCCAAGTGGCTAAAATTTGTAATATGCCAGTACAGCCAAATAAAGCGATTGTTGGCGAAAACGCCTTTGCACACAGCTCTGGCATTCACCAAGACGGTGTATTAAAAGCGCAAAATACTTATGAGATTATGTCGCCAGAAAGCGTGGGTGTGCCAAGCAACCAATTAAATATGACTTCGCGTTCGGGTCGTCATGTTATTGAGCATCGCTTAGAAGAGTTAGGCTATCAAAAATCTGATTACGATATGGATGGCTTATATAAAAGCTTTATTGAGTTGGCTGACCAAAAAGGCACCGTATACGATTACGACCTTGAGGCGATGATTTACTTTAATCAAATTAACGACAAAGACGAAAAATACCAATTAGAATTTGTTAACTCAGCCTCTAACTCACAATCGGTAGCAAGCTCTACTATTGGAATGCGCATTGATGGCGAAGCTAAACAAGAAGCCGCGACAGGTAATGGCCCAGTTGAAGCTTCGTTTGCAGCTATTGAGCGCTTAACCGGTATGAGCGTTGAAATGATTGAATATAACTTAGAAGCGACAGGCCAAGGTGCAAGCTCATTAGGCCAAGTAAATATTATAGCTAAATACGATGGCCGACCTTACCACGGTGCGGGCATTGCAGCGGATGTGGTTGAAGCGTCGGTACGCGCCATGATCCGTGTTTATAACTTAATTTATCGTGCACAAAAAGTGTCTGATTTAAAACAACAAAGGAAAGCAGGATGAGTAAAACAAACTACAGCGTTGCGGTATTAGCTGGCGACGGTATTGGTCCAGAAGTAATGGCAGCAGCAGAGCAAGTACTTGATGCTGTGAGCAATAAGTTTGGTTTTACCCTAAACCGCGAGCATTATGCAATTGGCGGCGCAGCCATTGACGAATTTGGTAAAGCATTACCAGAGAGCACGCTTACTGCGTGTGAAAACTCAGACGCTATTTTATTTGGTTCGGTAGGCGGTCCTAAATGGGAAAACTTACCACCAAACGAGCAGCCTGAGCGCGCATCGTTATTGCCTCTTCGTAAGCACTTTGGTTTGTTTTGTAATTTACGCCCTGCACAGTTATTACCTGCATTAAGTGCAGCATCGCCACTTCGCGCTGATATTAGTGAAAAAGGTTTTGATATTTTATGTGTGCGCGAACTAACTGGCGGCATTTACTTTGGTGAAAAAGGCCGCAGTGGTGAAGGCGCAGAAGAGTTTGCATTTGATACGCAAACATATTCACGAAAAGAAATTGAACGTATTGCACGCTTTGCTTTTGAAGCTGCAAAACTACGTAGTAACCATGTTACCTCTGTTGATAAAGCCAATGTATTAGCATCAAGCGTATTATGGCGCGAAGTAGTAACCGAAGTAAGCAAAGACTACCCAGAAGTAAGCTTAGATTACATTTACGTAGATAACGCCGCTATGCAGTTAGTTAAGCAGCCTAGCCAATTTGATGTATTACTTTGCGATAACTTATTTGGCGATATTTTGTCAGATGAGTGCGCCATGATCACAGGTTCAATGGGCTTATTACCATCGGCAAGTTTGAATCAATCAGGTTTTGGATTGTACGAGCCAGCAGGCGGTTCAGCACCAGATATTGCAGGTAAAGGCGTTGCAAACCCAATAGCACAAATTTTAAGTGCCGCATTAATGCTACGTTACTCGCTAGGGCAAGACGAAGCTGCTCGCACGATTGAAAAAGCAGTAGCAGAAGCCGTAGAAGCAGGCGTTGGCACACCAGATATATATCCAAATGCAGGTTACAGCACAAGCGATGTGGCAGCAGCCATCGTTTCACGCATTTAATAACATATTAAAGTTGCAGCACCGTTATGCTGCAACTCAAACAGATTAGGGAATTAGCAAGTGGCCCAAACGTTATACGAAAAAATTTGGCAATCACATACCGTTGCCAGCATAAACGAGCAAACCGACTTACTTTATATTGACCGCCATTTAGTGCATGAAGTTACTTCTCCGCAGGCCTTTGCAGGTCTACGTGAAAAAAACCGTACTGTACGTTGCCCAGAAAAAACCTTTGCAACGATGGATCATAACGTATCGACTAAAAGCCGATCACTTGATGCCGCAAGCGAAGTATCTAAAAATCAATTAATGGCGCTTGATAAAAACTGTAAAGAGTTTGGTATTGTGCTTTACGATTTAAACTCAATTAATCAAGGTATTGTGCACGTAATGGGCCCAGAGCAAGGGATTACTTTGCCTGGCACAACCATTGTATGTGGCGATAGCCATACCTCTACGCATGGTGCGTTTGGCGCATTAGCGCATGGTATTGGTACCTCTGAAGTTGAGCACGTATTAGCAACGCAAACGCTACAGCAAAAAAAGGCGAAATCGTTAAAAATTCAAATTAACGGTGTATTGCGTCCAACGGTTACGGCTAAAGATTTAATTATGGCGGTAATTGGCAAGTTAGGTACCGCTGGTGGCACAGGTTATGTAGCAGAGTTTTGTGGTGAAGGCATTGAAGCGCTTTCAATGGAAGCCCGTATGACGCTATGTAATATGAGCATAGAAATGGGTGCAAAAGCGGGTTTAATTGCATCTGACCAAATTACTTATGATTACTTAAAAGGTCGTCCGTTTGCACCTAAAGGCGCAGATTTTGATGCAGCCGTTGAATATTGGGAAACATTAAAAACAGACGAAGGCGCACACTTTGATTTAGTTGTTGAGCTAAATGCTGACGACATTCAACCACAAATTACCTGGGGTACAAGCCCAGAGCAAGTAATTGGTGTTGATGAGTGCATACCCGATCCAGACCAAGAACCAGATTTAATTAAAGCCGATGCTATTCGCAGCGCGCTTAAATACATGGATTTAAAAGCGGGCGATAAATTATCAAGCGCGAAAGTAGACACGGTATTTATTGGCTCATGTACAAATAGCCGCATTGAAGATTTACGCGCAGCTGCAAAAATTGTTGAAGGCAAACATGTGGTAGCCGGCATTGAAGCGTTAATTGTACCGGGCTCTGGCTTAGTTAAAAAACAAGCCGAAGACGAAGGCTTAGCCGATATTTTTAAAGCCGCTGGCTTTGAATGGCGCGAACCGGGTTGTTCTATGTGTTTAGCGATGAACGATGACCGCCTAGGAGCAGGCAAGCGTTGTGCATCTACTTCTAACCGTAACTTTGAAGGTCGCCAAGGTCGTGGCGGGCGTACCCATTTAGTTAGCCCTGCAATGGCCGCAGCTGCTGCAATACATGGTCACTTTGTTGATATTAGAGGAGAAGCCTAATGAGCGTATTTTTTAGTGGCTTAATGGCCCCACTTGATAAAAACAATGTAGATACTGACCAAATTATTCCTAAGCAGTTTTTAACATCAACTAGCCGCGAAGGTTTTGATGCAGCATTGTTTTATGATTGGCGTTACCTAGATAACGACGAGCCAAACCCTGACTTTATTTTAAATCGCCCGTGTTACCAAGGCGCGCAAATATTATTAACGCGCGACAACTTTGGTTGTGGCTCATCTCGTGAGCACGCGCCATGGGCGCTGAAGCAATATGGCTTTGAAGTTATTTTAGCTGAAAGCTTTGCAGATATTTTCTTTAATAACTGTGGTAACAACCAAATGTTAGCCATTGCATTACCTGCCGATACGCTTGAGCAATTGTTTGTACTTAGCGAGCAGCACGACGATATTAACATTGAAATCGATCTTGAAAATCAAACACTAACAAGCAGTAAGTTTGCACCAATTAGTTTTGATATTAGTAAAGAGGTAAAAGATCGTTTGTTAAGTGGTTTAGACTTTATTGGTGTAACCGAAACGCTAAACCCACAAATTGATGCGTTTGAAAAACAACTAGCGACTGAGCGTTCTTGGCAGTAATTGCTTAACCGTGTGTATTAAAAATCACGTATTAAAAAGCACGGCAATTGCCGTGCTTTTTTGTGGGTAAATATGAGATGTAATAGCTAAAGGTTAATGCCTAAAGTCAGCCATTAACGCAGGTATACCGGGTAACATGCCTACAATTGCCATTACAGTGGTAAGTAGCACAAACATGATAAGTGGAATCACCCAGCGGCTCATTTTAGTTAGCTCAGCGCTGCGCTCTTTACAGCCAATCAGCCCTAAGTTATCAAGTAACATAGTAAGTGACCAACCAAAAGCAGGATTAACCAAGGTCGAAGCAAACACCACAATAGCGGCTGATTGCGTCGTTTTACCTTCGCGCGTCATTTCCATGCCAGCTTCAAGTAGCGGGATAAACACACCAACAATAAGCGCTACACACAATACAGGCTGCCAAATTGCTAAATCCATAGGGTAACCCCATAAACCAGCAATAATACAAAATAATGCAGTTAAAATAGCGCCAGCAGGGATAGGGCGTTTAGCAATAGCGGCAGGCACAATATAAGTACCCCAAGAGGAGGCAAAGTTAGCACCACCGGCAAGTGAGCCGAATGTTTGTCTAACCGATGCACTTAGCATGGTGTCGTCGATATTCATTTGTACTTTTTCAGTGCGTTGCGGATAACTTATTTTTTGAAATACTTGATGGCCTAAAAAATCAGGAGACCACATAGCAACGGCGAGCACTGCAAATGGGAGTACAACAACAAAGCTTTCAAGCGTTGGTAAACCTAGCATCCAACCCGTGTTTTCGCCCCACCAGTAAGCTGGGTTCATATTTGGTAAACCCGGTGCAGTATGAAACTCAAACGGTGCGCCTAAGGCAAAGGCAACCACGCCACCAATAAGGCAACTTAACGGCACGGCTAACCAACGCTTTTTAAAGTGCTCTAATAGCGCATACAATAAAATGGTGGCTAAAATAACAATAAACGCAATGTGTGCCATATCAATGGCTTCAGCCCAAGCAAACAGCTTTTTAACTTGCGAAATAGTACCAATAAAGCCTAAATAAATAAGTAGCCCGCCACATACACCTTTACTGGTTAGGCGCGCGAGCATACTTCCTCCCTTGGTTATGGCTAAAATAAAACCAAAGGCACCAATGAGTAAGCCAAACGCCATAGGGTGACCGCCAGCAGCAACAACAATAGGAATTAACGGAATAAGCGGGCCGTGAGTACCAGCCAAGTTGGCTGTTGGTAAAATAAAGCCTGAGAATAAGATGATAAAAATAGAAACAATGAGTAATTCGTAACGTACATTTTCTAAAACAAATGCATCGCTTAAACCAAGAGGCGCCGCAAAGGTTGCTGCAATAGCCCCCACCATAACGACTTTACCAATAGTGCCCGCCATTGCAGGTATAGTGTCTTCAAATTCAAATCGGTAATCTCTAAACGGTAAATTAGGACGCCAGCGCTTAGGCTGCATAATTTGTAATTCATGTTCGAGGTACTCGTCGCGAGTATTAAACTCTGAACTCGGCTTGTGAAGTTGCTCGTAGCTTTGAGCATCCTTGTGCGTGTTTGATGGTGCATCACCGGGTGGTGTAGTTTGCATGCGCTCTCCTGCAACATTGTTGCTTAATCAAATAAATACGGCTTTTGTTAAAGCAAATGAATATTGAACATGCAGGGTAAATCAGCTCTTAGGCTGGGATGTATAGGCAAAAGGTCGTGCATGGTTGTTTTTAATACAGTTAATCTGACAATCAGCTTTACGTTAAAAATTATAAAACCACACAAAATGATTTAAAATTACTATAAATCAATGGCTTGTTTTTATTTTTAAAGAATTTGATCACTGTTTATAGCGGGAAATAGTGTTAATGGCAGGTTATTATCCTTTAGTCTTAGTGGTTGTAAAAGTAGCTTTGTTTGAAAAGCTTATTGGTAGCAGCCGTTAATTTCGTTTTATTTGTGGTGAAATAATACTTCTGTTACTTTCGGATTGTTAATAACAGCAATAAAGAATAGAGATGCAACTCAACTCCCCTAAATCAATTGGTATTTTACTTGGTACGCTTTACGGCATATTTATGCGGCTGTTTGTAGAGCTAGTCAACGCTTATAATTTAGGTAGCTTAGTCTCTATATCATTTATGTTTTTAGTGCCTGTTGCTATTGGCTATATTCGTATTCACTTTGAGTACAACGAATCAAAAACATTAACTAAAAGGCAAATGATCACGATTGCTTGGCAGCCTATTTTTGTTTTTTTATTTGTAAGTGTAATTACTTTACTTGAAGGGAGCATTTGTGTGGCAATGGCTTTGCCTGCTTTTATGTTTTTTGCCAGCATTGGTGGGTTACTTGCGGGCTTTGTTAGAAAGCGTAAAATAAAAAAAGCGAATAGCTCGTTATTATCAATTGCCTTGTTACCTATATTGCTCTCACCTATTGAAGTTAACTT
>NZ_PJBR01000050.1:0-22591 GCF_002863625.1 Pseudoalteromonas sp. MelDa3
TCGCTGATAGGTTATATAAAAATGCGATTAGAAAGAACCATGTAAATAGTATTGCTACGTTATATCCTAAATCTACTAAAGCCCAAAGTATGTCAGCCATCAACTGTCCTTTTCAAACTAGTAATCAAACCATTTTTAAATTTCATCAAGTATAAAAAATCTTTGTTTATAAAAAATATAGCTACCATTATAAAATCAGCAGCGTTGACCCCTATTGCGTAAGCATTCCAAAGCCACCAGTAGCTTGTGTTATTTGATATATAGATGTAGTAGTGCATGAGAAAGTGTAGAGCTGAGTTTATAGCTAAACCAGTAATGATATATAGATAGGTAATACCATCATGCCAGAGCCGCCTGAGGGAAATAATAACTAGAAGAGTTAAAATATCGGAAAACAAAAAATCTAGATAAGTTACCGTATCCATATTTGTAAATATACTAAACGAATATGAAACACTCATAACCAAAGACAAATACACTCTTTCTTTATTAGGCTTATTAATCGAATGAGCAAGGGAGTACAAAAAAGCCATAAGAAATCCCCATTGTAAAAATGCACCTATGTACAAAGAAACTGTTGGGCTAATTAAAAGTTCATTCAATATTTTTCAACTTTTTATAGTTCAATGTAACACCTCTTTTAAAAATGGTGTTTTTATTGAATACTAGTGAAAGAACCATTAAAACATCGAACATATTAACGCCAACAGAATAAACACTCCAATACCACCAAGGCTCATAGTTATATAAGACGTATAGATCGTAATGCAATATTAAGGTGAGCACAGCATTTATTATTAACGCAAAGATGATGAAGTGAAAAGCTATAGAACGTTGGAGCACTTTGAAGTACTGTAAAGTTAACAGAGCTAAAATTGTAATGAAATCATAAAGCGCCCAGCTTAAATATAAATTTTCTAATAAGTTTATATAACCACTGGAAATATATGAGCAGAGCATAAGCGCAGATAAATAAACAGGAGACTTATTTTCTTTATTTATACTGGAGGCTAAACAGTATAAGAAGGCCATTAGAAAGCCCCATTGAGAGAAAGCTTCTACATAGTCTATTAGGGCTTCAGTAACGTACATTTTAAACTAGTTTACTTTGTGGGTATCGTTTAATTTGAAATATTTAAGGGATTTGTTCTTTAGTTTATGAAGACCGAGTAAATCTCGGTCTAAAATTAATACCACAATCATAACTAAATCTATAAAGTTCACTGTATACGTATAAGCATCCCATAAAAACCATGGTTCTTGATTCTCAAAAATGTATATATCGAGATACATACAAAAGAAAAAAATCGAATTTATAGACAATCCAATAATTAAATATAAAAAAGAAGGAGTTGTTTTATTTATTATTTTATAAATACATATGAGCGCAGCAATAGTGGCAACATCATACAAAGCCCAGTCAAGATATATTGAATCTCTCATGGATAGCCATGTATAAAAATAATCAGACAACGTATAAGATATCATCATAATAAATGAACTGAGCAAAAGAGTCGTACCTCTTTTTACATCTAATGAGTATACAAACACATTAAAAAAGAATGTCATCAGAAAGCCCCACATAGAAAAGGCAGACAGTGAGAACAACCCAAAAAACTCAGTTAAAATCATTTGTAACCTTAAAATATTACTTTGGTCTGGTAGGTACTACAACACCACCATTACGTTGGATATCTGCACTCGCAGCACTCATCGCCTCTTGAGAGAAGCTTACTGTATCAGATTGCAGGGTTTTAGGGCTAGCAGTTTGTTCCATTGCAGGCTTTAATTGTTGTGTTTTGTTGTATGCTTGCATTTGTACTTGGCTATTAGCTGAAACTTGCATGTGATTGATCCTTGTAAAAGTTTTAATTATATTTGGTGCAACTTTTTACCACATTATTATGTAGATAAATGCATCACCTGTTTAAAGTAGTGATAGCTATTTTGCTATCTACCTCATACAAAGCAACCAATGTGCCAACTTTTTTTGACACCTTAAAACTCACTCAAAACATACTTATATAATCAAACCAAACAGCTCCGACCAGTTTACTACAAACATAAAAAAACGCACAGGGATAACCGTACGTTTTTTGTATCCAGGGAGTTTAAGCTACGTATTTACACGGGATCTCCGCACGTGTACTTAGCTTCAAAATATATTCCATTGCTACTTCGTCACAATTTTCTTTACGAAGGCAAAGTTCACAATCTTTCATTACTTTTTCAGGCAAAGAGTCTTTGCTACAAAAAGTAAAACGTTGTTGTTCAAAAAAATCTGGAACGCGTGTTAATACAATAACGCGGTTAAGTGCCAATTTTTTGGCTTTAGTAAGTAGGTGCTCTACAAGTAGTCTTCCCTGTCCCGACACTTTACTTTGTGGGTTTATGCCGAGTGAGCGTATTTCAGCAAGGCCGGTATCGTAAATGTATAACGACGCACAGCCCGACACTTTTCCATTTATTTCTGTTACTGCAAACTCGTTAATAGAGTGCACCATATCGCTTTTTGCACGAGGCAGGTTTTCACCTACCGTTGCCCAATGCTGTATAAGTGTGGCAATTGCTTCTACATCATCTAAATTTGCATCACGTACCGTTATTTGCTGTTTTTTTTTGGCTTCTTTAACAGCATTAGTTACTTGCTCAATAGACGTCCCACCAAGGGCCTTACGTGCTTTTATACACGCATCAATTTCAAGTACTGGATAAACATCGTCTTCAAATACAGTGTTTACTGACTTGTACTGTTCAAGCGATAGCTCTTCAAGCGTTTTACCTTCGCTAATCGCAAGCTGTACAAGTACACCTACAATGTGATGCCCTTCTCTAAATGGCACACCTTTAGCAACTAAGTAATCAGCAAGTTCGGTGGCATTTGCATGCCCTCCTTTTGCCGCAGCAAGTGTTTTATCACCGTTTACTTTAACGCCTTTAATACATGCTTGCGCCATATGAATACATGCAAGCCATGTTGGCATAGCGTCGAATAAGCCTTCTTTGTCTTCTTGCATATCTTTATTGTATGCAAGTGGCAGCGCTTTTAACGTCATCATCATAGCGCTAAATGCACCAAATACACGCCCGGTTTTACCGCGAATAAGCTCGAGTGCATCAGGATTTTTTTTCTGAGGCATGAGCGATGAGCCTGATGTTACGTTATCAGCAAGATCTATAAATCCGGCTTCACCCGAATTATAAAAAATCAGATCCTCTGACATACGAGATAAGTGAATCATCGAAATAGACGCACAACTTAAAAGATCTAAAACAAAATCACGATCAGATACGCCATCAAGACTATTTTTTGTAGCCGCTGTAAAACCTAGTCCATGCGCTAATGCTTGGCGATCAATCGGATAAGCTGTACCTGCTAATGCACCACTGCCTAATGGGCAAAAATTCATGCGCGCTTTAGCATCTTGCAGGCGGCTTTCATCACGCTCTAGCATCTCTACATACGCCATACACCAGTGGCTAAACAATACTGGTTGTGCGCGCTGTAAGTGCGTGTAACCTGGTAATATTGTGCCAAGCTCTCGCTCTGCAAGCGCTACAAACTCGCCTTTAAGCTGTGCAATAGCATCTAGTAAATGGTCAGCCGTATCACGGCACCATAATCTAAAGTCGGTGGCAACTTGGTCATTACGGCTTCGGCCTGTATGTAATTTTTTAGCTAAATCACCTACTTTTTCAATTAGAGCTGCTTCAACATGTGAATGAATATCCTCTGCACCTGAAGTAGCTACCGCTTGTGGATCTGCTTTAACTTCTTCAAGCAGCTCATTTAATGCAGCCACTAATCTTGTGTGCTCGTCACTTGAAAGTACACTTACCTGTTCAAGTGCACCAGCCCATGCCACAGAGCCAATAATATCTTGCTCTGCTAACTGGTAGTCAAAGGGAAGAGAGTCGTTAAATTGCTTAAACGCCTCATCTGGACCCGTAGAAAAACGTCCGCCCCATAATGCCATGAAATCTCTCCAAACCCTGTAGTGCCCCTTTTATAAGGGGCGTAATAAATTACTTTTTAGCGAGTGCTGAAATTCTGCTTGAAAGCGAGAATAAACGAATAAAGCCTTCAGCGTGTGATTGGTCGTACACATCATCTTCGCCAAATGTAGCAAATGCTTCGCTGTATAAGCTATTTGGTGACTGCTTTTGAACTGCAGTTACTTGGCCTTTGTATAGCTTAAGTACCACTTCACCTGTTGCCACTTTAGAAAGTGCTTCAGCACCGGCTAAAATAGAATCTTTAAGAGGCGTAAACCAACGGCCGTCGTATACTAAATGCGAGAACTCGCCACCGAGTACTTCTTTCCACTTACGGCTTGCTTTATCAAGCACTAGCTCGTCAATGGCTTGAAGCGCAGCCATAATGACTGTGCCGCCTGGCGTTTCATAACAACCGCGTGACTTCATGCCAACTAAACGATTTTCTACAATATCAACACGTCCAACACCATGAGGCGATGCAATATCGTTTAATTTAACTAAACAATCGTAAGGTTTAAGCTCTACGCCATTTACAGCAACCACTTCGCCTTCAACAACTTTTAATGTTACTAGTTCTGATTTATCTGGTGCTTGCTCTGGAGAGTTAGTCCAAGTCCATACTTGTTCAGTTGGTTGACACCATGGGTCTTCAAGCTCACCACCTTCGTGCGAAATATGCCATGCGTTAGCATCACGGCTATAAATTTTTGTAGCAGATGCTGAACACGGAATGTCACGCTCTGCTAAGTAATCAAGTAATGACTCACGGCTCGATAAGTCCCACTCACGCCATGGCGCAATTACTTTTAAATCAGGGGCTAGTGCTGCAAAACATGATTCAAAACGAACTTGGTCATTACCTTTACCAGTACAACCATGAGAAAGTGCATCAGCACCTACTTTACGTGCAATTTCAACTTGTGCTTTAGCAATAATTGGGCGCGCCATAGAAGTACCTAATAAATAAGTACCTTCGTAAATTGAGCCCGTTTTAAGCGTTGGGTAAATGTAATCACTTACCATTTCATCTTTTAAGTCAACTACGTAACATTCAGATGCACCAGAGGCAATTGCTTTAGCTTCTACGCCTTCAAGTTCTTCAGCGCCTTGACCTACATCGGCAACAAACGCGATTACTTCACAGCCGTAGTTTTCTTTTAACCATGGCACGATAGCCGACGTATCAAGACCACCAGAATAGGCTAAAACGACTTTTTTAATTGAACTCATAGGTGTTCCTTAACAAAATTTGGATTTAGTAATGTAACTAGCAGAGCATTTTGCGCATGCATGCGATTCTCTGCTTGTTGAATGATTTTTGATGCTGGACCATCCATTACCTCAGAGGTAATTTCAAATTCACGGTGTGCCGGTTGGCAATGTAATACCGTAGTCGCACCTGTTTGATCTAGCAATGCCTGGTTTAATTGATAAGGCATGTATTTTTCTTTTACTTGCTCAAGCGGCGTTGTATCACCCATTGATACCCATGTATCTGCGTATACAACGTTTGCACCAACCGCAGCTTCAACTCTATCGCTCACCATGACTGATGCGCCATTCATTGCTGCAATTTGCTCTGCTTTTTTAAGTATTTGTGAATCTGGCGAACACCCTTTTGGTGTTACAGCAACAAAGTCAGTACCTAGCGTTGCGGCAAGTAACATCAATGAATGAGTCACGTTATTGCCCTCACCTAAGTAAGCTACTTTAAGCTGACTCACATCGCCATGTACTTCTTGAAGTGTTAAAAAATCAGCAAGCGCTTGGCACGGGTGGTACAAGTCACACAAGCTATTTACCACAGGTACCGATGAATATTCACCTAACGTGGTTAATGTGCTGTGCTGATTTACACGCGCCACAATACCGTCGGCCCAAGTAGAAATATTAAGTGCAAAATCTTTAATTGATTCACGTGCACCCATAGCGCCATTTTGCTGATCTAAATAAACAGCATGACCACCAAGGCGATTAATACCTATATCAAACGATAAACGTGTACGTAAGCTTTGCTTTTCAAACAATGTTACGATTGATTTACCCGATAATACTTGGCTGTATTTTTCTGGCTTTGCTTTTATATCTTGCGCTAACTTTAATAAATTAAGTGCGCCTTCTTGGTCTAATTCTAAACCCGTTAAAAAATTCTCAAACATAATAAACCTATGGTGTAATCTTAGTTCCGACATGCTCGCCTTGTAGCAGAGCAGTTAAATTTTCTGGCTTTTGCCAGCTGGAAATATACACACCGCGTCGTAAATGTTGGGCAGCGTGAAGGCTGGTCTTAACTTTGACCTCCATCCCGCCCACAATTACTCCATCTGTAATTAAAGTATCAATGTGTTTTGTGTCAAGTTGATGTAACGGTTGTTTATTTGCGTCAAGTACCGCTTCTACATCCGTCATAAAAATTAGTTCTGCATTTAAATTACTGGCAATAGCCGCTGCAGCTTCATCTGCATTTACGTTGTACCACAAGCCTTGTTCATCAAAGCCGATAGAGCTAACAATAGGTAAACGAGAAATTCTAAGTAAATCATTGATGATAGAATCGTCGTTACTTGTGCATTTACCCACTAAGCAAAGCGCTTTTAATTTTTGGGTTGCAGTCACACCCGCCTCAAAAAGACTTAAGCCGACAGGCTTATGCCCTGCGCTTATAGCTTGAGTCATTAATTGTTTATTAGCGCAACCTGCAAGCGCACCCACTATATAAGGCATTTGCTCTGCTGGACTAATACGTAAACCTTGGTGTTTAGCACTAGCAAAACCCGCTTGCTTTAGCCATGTATCAACTAAAGCGCCACCGCCATGAACAATGACAAACTCATCATTTTTTTGCTCGCTTAGCACGTCAAATAACGCTTTTGCTGCATTTTCTGTATTAAGTACTGCACCACCGAGTTTAATAACCCACGTTTTTTTACTCATTTAAAACGCCCCTTTTAAGCCCGTAGTGTGATCTAAATTCATAGAAATATTGATACACTGCAAAGCTTGTCCAGCAGCGCCTTTTAATAAGTTATCAATGGCAGACATTACAATTAACTGCGTGCCTTGTTGCTGCCAGCCAATATCAACAAATGGTTGCTTAGCAACACCTTTAATTGAAGGTATTTTATCGCCTAACAAACGAATTAATGGTTCGTTAGCAAGCACTTGATAAGCAGATGCAACGTTTTCCTTGGTAACGCCTGGCTTAAGTTGTACATAAATAGTTTCTAATATACCGCGCGCAAAGCTACCTAGATGCGGTGTAAATAATACTTTGTGGCCAAGGTGTTGTTCAATTTCAGGACCGTGGCGATGGTTAAACAAACCATAAGGTGCAAGCGATACCTCACAAAAATGTGTTCCTACACTCGCTTTACGCCCGGCACCCGTAACACCCGAAACGGCATTAATAATAATACTTTCGCTGCTCAATAAGCCTGCTTGTTTAAGCGGTTTAAGTGCATTGAGCGCCGCTGTTGGGTAACAGCCTGCAACAGCAATTAGCTTTGCGTTAGCGATAGCATCATGGTTCCACTCTGCTAAACCGTAAGCAGCTTCATTTAAAAGCTCTGGGTGTTGATGCTCAAAACCATAGTAAGTAACGTAATCATCATTATTTGCTAGGCGATAGCCACCAGATAAATCAAATACTTTTTTACCCATAGCTAAAAATTGAGGCGCTAAATCAACACTTACTTTGTGATCGGTACATAAGCATACATAATCAGCATCACTTTGAATGTCATCAAAAGCTGATGCACTAAGAGGAAGTAAAGGACAATCTAGTAAGCCAAGGTGCTCTGGGTATAAATCACTTAGTAATTTATTTTTATCTAAGCTACCCTCAGATACATAACAGCCTGTTAAGGTAAGGTTTGGATGATTAGCAACTAAGCTTGCTAACTCTGCGCCGCTATAACCGCTTGCGCCAATAATAACTACATTCATTGATTACTCGTTATTTTAAAATTTACTGCTAAATATATATGTTGTTCGCTTAAACTAGCTAAGACGCTAAATTAAGACTTAATTTAATGAATTTGTAGATTATCGTCGCATTATTTCCATAGCTTTACTTTAATATATTTATGCTTAAAAAGTGAATTGATATTCATCATAAATACTTTTATATTGTTATGCAATTAAATTGAATAATAATTTTGGATTTTTTTATGCCTTTGCCTTCGTTTATTTCTATGTACCAACAATTGATTGCAGCCCCTTCTATTAGTGCAATTGAAGACAGCTTGTGTATGAGCAATAAAAACGTAATTGAACTCCTTGCGAGGTGGTGCGAAACACTCGGTTTTACGTGTGAAATTATAGAATTAGAAGGAGGGAAAGGGCGCTATAATTTATTAGCAAAACGCGGAGAAGGTGATGGCGGATTAATGCTAGCTGGTCATACCGACACAGTGCCTTTTGATGACAGCCGCTGGAACCACAATCCTTTTAAACTTACCGAACTAGACAATAAATTGTACGGGCTAGGAAGCATTGATATGAAAGGATTTTTTGCTTTTGTATTACAAGCGATTAGTGAACTTGATGAAAAGCAGCAAACTCAACCTATTTTAATACTCGCCACTGCCGATGAAGAAACAACTATGGCAGGTGCACAGCAAATATGTAAGCACCCTAATTTAAAACCTGCACGCTGTATAATTGGCGAACCTACTGATATGACGCCAGTATTTATGCACAAGGGCCATATGAGTACAGCAATAAGAGTGGTTGGTCGCTCTGGGCATAGCTCAGATCCCGAACGTGGCCTTAACGCCATTGAAGTAATGCATAAAGTGATTACAAAATTGATGATCTTAAAAGAGCAATTAAAGCATAAGTATTCAATAAATCACTTTGAAATTCCTTATCCAACATTAAACTTAGGTAATATTCATGGTGGCGATAATGCGAATAGAATTTGTGGTTGCTGTGAAATGCATATAGATATGCGCCCATTACCAGGTTTAAGTGTACAAGAACTACAAGCATTAGTGCTTGATGCAACAAAAGAGATAAATCAGCAATACCCAAATGCGGTGAGCGTTATTGATTTACATGAACCAATCCCGGCATTTAGTGGTAGCACCGACAGTGCTTTAGTTAAAATGGCTGAAAAAATAGCAGGGCAAAAAGCGGTCGCGGTAAATTATTGCACTGAAGCGCCGTTTATCCAGCAACTCGGTTGTGAAACAATCGTAATGGGCCCAGGCTCAATTAACCAAGCGCATCAGCCTGATGAGTTTTTAGCGATGGAAAAAATAAAACCATCACAACAAATAATCACCAATATCATAAAAGCAAACTGCTTTAGCAATCAGAGTTACTAACTGCTTATAACAACACAAAATAATAAAGGCGCCAATTGGCGCCTTTATTAATACAAAACTAAGGCTTAATCACCTTTAACTTCTAAGTTAATAAACTTAACTAGCTCTTCAGGTTGCCCTACTAGCATCATAACTTGTTGGTTAATTTCCATCATAGTTTTGCCTTCAGGTAGCTTTGCTGACACACTGAATGAATTTAAACCTTTCGCAAAGCTGGTTAAAGCTTCTGCAATATCTTCAGTTACAGGAGCTTGTTGTAACTGCTGCTCTAGCGTCATTTCCATTTGCTCTAGCGTCATGCCTTGCTTTTCAAGCTCGCTTGATAGTAAGTCTTTTAACTTACCTTGGTTATTTAAGGCAAAGCTAACATTGCGCGGCTCTAACTTACTCATTGCTTGCATAACAAGTGTTTGCTGCTGTAACTCTTGCTCATAAGTAAGTGGCTGGTTACCCGCTTCTTGCTGCGCTTTACTAATCGCCAATGAAGCATCCATTAATGCTTTTGAATTAGCCAAGCCCATATCCATATTAAAACTAACAATGTCTTTTGCATCAAGCTTAACGACTACATCACTATTGCCAGACTCTTCATCGTAATCAAGTGATGAATGTAAGTCGTAACTTGCCGACGCGAGCATTTCGTTTGTATCAGCAGGTAATTTTGAAACAAAATCTTTATCAAACTGAAAGCTTTTTACATCAAATGATGTATGCGGTGATATTTTATCTGGCTCGTAACCTGTTATTTCAATGCTTTGAATATTAGCAACATTGTCGCCCTCTGGGCTTATTACTTCCATGTTTGTTATTTCTACGCTTTTTGAAATAACACTTGCCGATAAACCAGCGTATTTAAATGTAGCGCCAGTTTGCTCGCTTACTAAAGCAAGTTGCTTATCTACTTCTGCACGCACTTCTTGTGTAGCTACATAATTTGCATAGCTCACGCCACCAACGCCCGCAGCTACAATCGCTGCAACTATTACTAACTTTTTCATGTTATTTCCTTATTCTATTCTTTATGTAAACCGAGTTTTATTAAGAGTAGCATTACACATTAACACCCGTAAGTATTAATTAATTAAACTAAGCAACTCATGTACTGTTTTAACTGGGGTAATTTTAGCGCCCAGCCCTTCCATCGACTTATGGTAATTACGAAATGGAATATATATTTCTGTAAAACCATGTTGTGCTGCTTCTTTAACACGTGGTACGCCACTGTCAATTGGGCGTACATCGCCATTTAAGCTAAGTTCGCCCATAATACACGTGGTACGAGGCACAACAAATTCGTTTAAGCTGCTAAGTAACGCGGTTACTAATGCTAAATCAATACAAGTTTCTGTTTCATCTATTCTTAGGCCACCCACAATATTAAAAAACGTATCGTGAAATATTTTGGTTTTAGTGTGTTTTCGTAATATGCCAGTCAGCATTTTTATGCGGTTCATGTTTAAACCAACGCAAACACGCTGCGGAAATTCCGCCTCGGTTTCGGTAGTTAAACATTGAATCTCAAGTAGTAAATTTCGATTACCTTTACGGATACAGGTAATTGTAGAGCCTGGCGAGTCGGTTGTAGACCCCGATAAAAATATTTCGCTCGGGTTATCAACACTCAACATACCACGTTCGCACATTTTAAAAATACCAACAGTATCAATATCACCAAAGCGGTTTTTATTTGCCCTAAGGGTTCTAATTTGCCCATCGTTGGTGTCTATGTGTAAAAGCGCATCGACAATATGTACAAGTGTTTGAGGACCTGCTATTTCGTTATTTTTATTTACATGAGCAATAATGAACATGGTTACATCATTTTGCTTACAGTATTGAGTCAATGCTTGGGCGGCACTTTTTACTTGCGAAGGGGAACCTGGGCTACCATTTGCCGTTTCGGTTACAACCGCTTGAATAGAGTCAATAACAGCAAACTTAATTTTATTTTTCTCGAGCTCTTCAATGATGGTTTCAACACTGGTTTCTGAAAGTAAATAAAGCTCGTCAGGGTTATAGTTTAACTTTAAACGATTTACCCTGTTTTTAAACTGCGATAATGACTCCTCGGCCGTACAGTAAAGTGACGGCATACGTTGTGACATTCTCGCTACTAGGTCAGATAGCAATGTTGTTTTACCAGCACCTGGATCACCCGAAATTATATTAACAGAGCCGGTAGTTACACCACCGCTTAGCACACGATCGAGCTCGCCAATTTCTGTCAGCTGTTTTTCTGCCTCTGACGTAGCAATATCATTAATTTTTTTAGAGCCGCCACCAACACCGCCAGCATAACCACCTACATTTGCTCGAACTGACGCTTTTTTACTCTGCCCTGCTGAAGGTTTAAATTCTGCTAATGTGTTCCACGCACCGCAGCGGCATTGACCCTGCCAACGTGGGTAGTTCATGCCACATTCTGTACACACAAACTCTATTTTTGCCGCTTTAGTCATTTATAACCTTATCTACGATTCTCTAATTTTAAAAACATTTACTGTTAATAACTTATTTTGCCACTTCAAGCATTTACTTAGCAACAAACTCTTGCCTGCGTAAAAATCTAGCGTCACAATCATTAAATACACATGGTGTTTCTTTTTAGCTATAATTTAGGGCATACTTTTTGCTTTGAAATAGTTTAAAGTAACTTGCCAACAAAATGGCATATAACACATAATAACAAGAGCTAAACAGTAGTAACTAAAATAATTGTACCTATATTAATAACATAGCGCGATTTAACGTTTATTGAACTTCTAATAAATGGACTTAACAGTATACCTACTTTTTCAATTAGACGGTGATGGTTTTATAAATGGCTGATGACATAATGCTCAAACACGAAGACCTCGTGAATGAGTTAAAAACATATTTAGGCAATGCTAAATTTGACCTAATTTTCAAATCAAAAACCGCTGGGTTAACCAAACCTGAGCAATTTTTGATGAAAATGGAAATGTCACGCTTATCTCAGCCAGTGGCACGCTTTGTTGATCTTCGTGGATTAGTGACGGGCCAAGTAAAACCGTATGAGCATAACGGTAAACAGCACTTTATGGATGACACAGCCATTGAAGTGTTTGAAAAAGCACTTAAACAGCATGGTGAATATACTCTAGCCGTTTACGAAGCCGTAATGAATACAGAAAATAACCACCGCGTATTACAAAAACAAGCCGCCGAAAAATCAGAACTACAAGAATCAGAAAGTAACTTAAGCACTGAAGTAATTAAGTTTGCCTCTTACGAGAGCCGCCGTGAAGAACGGATGAATTACTCAATAAAAGTAACTATTGATTACAAAGATAAAAAGAACATTGCTGCTAGCACCTCAGATATATCTTTAAGCGGTTGTAAAGTTAAGCTTGCAACGCGCTACTCTATAAAAAAAGGTGAACTAATAGCAATGCGCTTGGTAGGCCTTGAACAAGACTTTGAACTTGGCCTAAAAAACGGTATTCAATACGAGGTTGTTGCCGTTGAAAATATCTCTCGTGAATACAACCACATTCGCTTAAAACGCACTTATATCGAAAATAACGATGCCTTTAATGACTTTTTAGAAAGCTTTATTCACGGTAATAAACGTCGTTATAAAGTAAATTTAGATAACACGCTCGATGCTGTAGTATCAAAGGGGTATGAGCAATACTACATCCCTCGTGTAACGTCTTTATATGTATTTTTAAGCAAAAAAGATGAACAGTATTACCCAAGCCTTAGCCTTACTACTGAAAATAATATTTTTATCCAGCGCTATTTTACCGATGAAAGAAAAACACCGTGTTTGTACAATATACTCAATCATCAGCGCATTACACAATTACTAACCCAAATTACCGCGGTCAAAGAAGATTACCTCTATACATTTACACATATATCATCGGGTAAAATTTACTATTACTCTGCGACACGAACTGAGCTAAATAATAACCCTAAATTACGTGATCTATTTTTAGGTTTTGGTAGCCAAAAAGAAAGTTGGCAGTGCTTTAAAATACAAATAATGCCAAGTCATCCAGATGATTCTTTTATACCGCTTTCATTACCTAATAGTGCTGGCGCTAATATTGAAAAACTCAACAAGCCGCCTTCCCCTCGAGTTAAAGGCCTTATAAAAGACGTTAAATATATTGTTGTACTTACAAGTATTGGCAATAAAACAGAGCAAGCAGATTATAAACAACTTACTTTTGATAAAGCGTTAGTAAATCAGCTTAAACATTTTGGCCATGCAAAACATAAAACGCCACCTTATTTAGATATTGTGCCACTTGAATACGTAAATTTACGCTCGCATAAGCGCTACCTTTATAAAACACCGGTTAGCGTCACTATTAATGATGAAGTATTTAACGGTTATACACGTGACTTTTCTGTAATGGGTTTGCAATTAGAGTGCGAGCAACCAGTCACATTTAAAAAAGGTGATATAGTACTTTTAACATTTCCTGAGCTTCAAAAAATAACTAAAAAGCATAAACTTAGCGAACTAAAGTACGAAATAATGGCCATTAGTAAGTCATTCACTACTATTAACCTAAAAGCGAATCGTGTTGCTGATTTACCCCATGCTGGCGTGACTTTTTTCACTCAGTTAATAGAAGGGAATAAAGACAAACTTAAAGTATCTGAAGAAGCGCCAAAAGTAGAAGGCTTATCTACCGCACTTAGAAATATGGTTACAAAAAGTGTATGTCAATTCCCGCTGTATTTACACAAAGAAGCTGCACACTTTAAAACAGGTGCAATTGGTTATGGCTTATACGCCAGTCCTATGCATGTTATTTTGCAAAACTTTGGCTTATTAGGTAACAAAACTGACTTTTCGAGTATTCTTACCGAAGAGCAAATTATTAATGTAATAACGCCTAATATTAAAGATCGCAGTCGCCAAGATGCACCGCTTGCTTTTACACTCGCTATTAATTTCGACCCTCGTAAGGGCAAAATTGAAGAGGCTATTGTTAGCCAATGCGCTTTAGGTGAAGACTACTCAAGCTTTTATAAACAAATTAGTAAAGGCATTACATCACAACTTATATTTGTGATGCGTTTGTATATTTCGCGCACAGGTCGCCCCGATACTGACTATCTATCAAACGAGCTTAAATACGTAAGCCAATATGCAATGCATAAAGCAAAAGATTTAGAAGAAGCATTATGGGCTGTTGCGGGTGTGGGGGACGTAGTAGATATAACTGAAGAAGCTCTAAGCCATTTAGAGCTTAAAAAAGAGCAAGTTGAACAAATGGGCCGCCGTAAACTAATTTGGTTAAACCGCTTACGCTAAGCGGTTTAACTTAAACAACTTTAAAGAGCGGGCTCATTTTCTAACGGAATAGCCAACATATACAGTAATTGCAATAATGACCCTTCACAAATAGCCGCTTGTGCTTGCTCAACTACTTTAGGTTTGCCATGCACTGCTACACCTAGGCCAGCTTTAGCCATCATGATTAAATCGTTTGCGCCATCGCCAATAGCAACTGTTTGCGACTTCTCAAGCCCTAGTTTATGTTGTAACGACTCTAGAATAATTGCTTTTTGTTGTGCATCTACAATTGTACCCAATACTTTACCTGTTAGTTTATCGTCTTTAAATTCGAGTATATTAGCGTGCACTTCATCTAAATTAATAAGCTCTTGAACGCGCTCTGCAAACGGTACAAAACCACCTGATGCAATTGCTAAATACCAGTCATGCTGTTTTAAAATTTGACACAGCACTTTAATACCCGGCATGAGTGGCAATACACTTTTTAGCTCTTCAATTAAGCTTTTTTCAATACCAGCCAGTTTAGCTACACGCTGATTTAAACTCTCGCTAAAATCAAGTTTACCCGCCATTGCAAGTGCGGTTACAGAGGCAACTTCGTCGTAAACATCCGCAAGGCGTGCTATTTCGTCTATGCACTCAATAGTTATTGCAGTTGAATCCATATCCATAACCAATAAACCAGGCTCATATAAATTAGGCACAGTAACAACTTGCACTAATTGACAATCTAGGGTGTTTGAAAACTCTTGTAGCACTAACGGGTTTATAGCTTGATCGGAGTTTTGTGCGTAAAAACACAGTGCTGGAGCTAACCCTAAATCTGGTTGATATTGGCATATAGCAGTGACTGTTTGGTTATGCGTAGCTAAAAAATCAATAATGCTAACAATGTGTTTTTCTTCAAAATCACCCGCAAATGCGATGCTAAATAACCCTAATGCTTTGTTTGGTATATAATCAAGAGGTGTAAATACACCACCACTATAGCTAAACCATTTATTTAGAGTTAAGTGTTGTAATGGTTGCTCAGCAGCTTGCTGTGCCATGTTGATTTGCGACATGGGATCTCCGTGTTTATTTTTATTTTCCTGATAATTGGCATATCATAACTGGTATTCTCAACACTAAATTCGCCATCAGGTGGGGTTTAAGGTTATAGTTAGTGTAGTTGTAACATCAAATCAAAATGCTGTCAGTAGCATAAACGGTGACTATGAAAAATAACCATATTAAAAACCCTATTACTGCTTCTCAAAGAAAACGACTTGTTCGCTTAATACTAGCGGCTGGTTGTTTTGTATTACTAAGCTGGGTAGGTGTTAATAGTAGTTTTCAGAGTCATCAGTTACTTTATGATAGTGCCGATAGCACTGCAAAAAGCCTCACTCAGTTTATGGCTTTAAATGTTAAAACACCGCTTATTGAAAAAAACAAACCACAGCTCAACGCCATTTGTAACGATATAAGTAAAGATGAATTTGTACTTTCTGCGACTATTTATGATCAACAAGGCATTTTAATTGCTAGCAGTGACAATTGGCAGTCACATCATATTTATGGACAACTCCCTGACTCTACACCGGGTATTAGTAAACTAAAAACACCTTTTATGGAACCCGTGATAAGCGATGATGACCGCCCTATAGGCTTTGTGTCTGTTACTTATTTAACTCGCGCCGCAATATCCGACAGCCATAATCATTTTCATGACTTAGGTCGACAGGTACTATTAATGCTAGTGATTGCATGTATTTTTACGTGGCAGTTAGGGCGTGGATTAAAACGTTGGCAGGTAAATCGCTATATGCAAAAAACATCTGAACAAGAATCGTAAAGCTGCTTTGCAAGCGTCCCTCTTTCACTATGTGGCTTTAAATCACATAACGCGTTAAATACATCAGGTATATGTAATGGCGTGTTAACTTCACTTTGATGACCGCTTAACGGCATTGAAGGTGAGTCGGTTTCAAGCACTAAGTGCTCTGGCTCAATAGCAGCAATAACAGCGCGTGTTTTAACTGCGCGATCATAGGTAATAACGCCGCCTATGCCAAGCTTAAAACCCTGCTTAATATAGTACTGCGCTTGTTGAAGTGAGCCCGAAAAGGCATGAATCACTCCCCCGTTTTTTGGCTTACAGCGCTTAAACGATTGCGCAATTAAATCATGGCTTTGCCTATGATGCACAATGAGCGGTAAGTTAAGCTCATTAGAAAGCCCTATTTGCTGCTCAAATAAATAAGTTTGTTTAGGAAGGTTTTCAATACTTCGATCAAGCCCGCACTCCCCAATAGCCACCAACTGATGCTTATTTGCAGTCGCGAATTCAAATAACGCTTCTATGTGCGATTCGTTATGTTGCTCTAAAAAGTAAGGATGTAGCCCTGCGGCTATTTTTATACTTGGGTAAGTTGCTTTGAGTTTTATGAGAGTATGCGATTGAGCAAGCGTAATACCCGGCACAACAAACTGATTAACTCCCTTTGCTACACACTCGTTTATGAGCGATTCACGATTCGAATCAAACTCGCTAAAGTCGAGGTGGCAATGAGAGTCAATAAATTGCACGGTTACTTACTCATCTATTTATTAAGGATTTAAGCGCGTAACTTGCCAGCTATTATCTGCTTGGCGCTGGTACATAAAGCGGTCATGCAAACGATGCGCCCCACCTTGCCAAAACTCAATTTTAGTGGGTACTACACAATATCCGCCCCAAAAATCAGGGAGTGGAATTTCACCTTTAGCAAACTTATTTTTCATGTTGGCGAAGGTTTCCATTAGTACTTTACGTGATGACACCGGACGACTTTGCGCTGACGCCCATGCAGCTAATTGGCTTTCTTTAGGACGAGATAAAAAGTACTTTGCCACAGCAGAGGTAGGTAATGGTTTAGCCTCGCCATATACAATAACTTGGCGTTCCATGTGGTGCCACGGAAAGTGCAGCGATATTTTGTTATTACCTTTAAGCTCTTGCGCTTTACGCGAACCTGTATTGGTAAAAAATACAAAACCGTTATCATCCAGATGCTTTAAAAGCACAATGCGCTGTGAAGGCTGACCGGTTTCATCAACAGTTGCTACAACCATCGCAGTTGGATCGGGTAACTGGCTTGCCACTGCATGCTCAAGCCATGTTCCAAACTGCTTAAACGGATCATCTTGCAAGTTATCTTCGCTTAACGCGTCTTGCAGGTATTCACGACGGATATCTTCGAGTTTCATAACAAGTCCTTTAAATAGAGCCTAGAAAAGAGCTTAGAGTAGCGAGCTTAAAACATTAGATGTTGAGTAATAACAAATATTAAGATTCAGGTGCATGCGATAGCAATAACACCGAGTCTCGAGTGCATTCGATAGCAGTAAACATAGAGTCTCAGGTGTATCGTTGGGTTTCGTTTCACTCAACCCAACCTACAACGTAAACTACACAACTCAGATATCTGCAAGTGTAGAAGTGCTGACAAGACGGAGTGCTTTTTTATGCCAAGGAGCATACATTTAGTATGTGACTTAGGCTAAAAAAGCACGACAACGCAGTCAAAGCGAACTACACGCAGCAGACGGTTCACCTAAGTAGTTTAGCCTAAGACAAGGCGTCCAACCTGACTTATCCCTATGAGCATACGGTTTGTATGTGATTAGGGTAAGTCGGATTGGATAACGCAGTATTAGGTTAAAATACGACGGTGATTACATTTGCTCCATAACTTCAATGCCTAGCAAATCTAATCCCGTTTCTAGTGTTTTAGAAACCAAATTACACAGCACTAAACGGCTATCGCGCACGCTTGGCTCTACGCCCTCTTTAAGTACTGGGCAGGCTTCGTAAAATGTCATGTATAAGCTTGCTAACTCATATAAGTAACCACATAGTACGTGCGGTGTTGCTTCGCTGATCATTAAATCAAGTACTTCTTCAAGCTGTAGTAGCTTAAGTGCAAGTGCTTTTTCTTGAGGCTCAACAATTGCAACGTCTGAATTTAACGTAGCAGCATCAACGCCTGATTTGCGGAAAATACTGCGTACACGTGTATAAGCATATTGTAAATAAGGAGCGGTTGCGCCTTCAAAGCTTAGCATGATGTCCCAGTTAAAAATGTAATCGCTGGTACGGTGCTTAGAAAGGTCCGCGTATTTAACTGCGCCAATACCTACTTTACGTGCAATCTCGTTGCGATCGCTATCACTTAAATCCGATTCACGTTCAGCTAGTTTTGCAGCTGCACGGTTAATTGATTCTTCCAATAAGTCAGCAAGTTTTACTGTGCCGCCAGTACGTGTTTTAAATGGTTTGTTATCGGCGCCCATCATGGTGCCAAACGGGCAAAACTCGTAACTTGTTTCGTCTCGTAATAAACCTGCTTTACGCGCTGTAAGCTCTACTTGATTAAAGTGTAGGTTTTGACGTGCATCTACAAAAATTAAGATACGATCAGCACCTAATTTATTTGAACGGTAATCACATGCCGCTAAATCGGTTGTTGCATATAAAAAACCACCGCCAGATTTTTGTACGATAAACGCAGATGGCTCGCCATCTTTGTTGGCAAGCTCATCTAAAAACACAACTTGCGCGCCTTGCGACTCTACTGCAATATTTTTATCTTTAAGTAGGCTAATAATATCGTTAAGTTCTGCGTTGTATGCGCTTTCAGCCATAATATCGGCTTGAGTAAGTGTTACATTTAAACGCTTGTATACTTCTTCAGAATGCTTAACTGAGGTAGCTATAAACAGTTTCCAAAGTTTTTCACAATGCGCATCGCCGCCTTGTAATTTAACAACGTAATTACGTGCTTTATCAGCAAAGCCTTCTTCGTCGTCAAAGCGTTTTTTAGCATCGCGGTAAAAGGTTTCTAAATCAGCAAGCGCTACAGAATCTAAATCAACACCTTGGCTAATTTGATCTTCTAAATGCGCGATTAACATACCAAATTGCGTGCCCCAATCACCCATGTGATTTTGACGTACAACCGTATCGCCTCTAAATTCAAGCGCACGCACAATTGAGTCACCAATAATGGTTGAACGTAAATGGCCTACGTGCATTTCTTTAGCAAGGTTTGGTGATGAATAGTCAACAACCACTTTTTGCGGGTTAGCATGCTCATTTACAGCAAGCTTTGCATCACTGTTAGCGGCTTGTACGCTTTGAGCTAAAAACTCAGGCTTTAAATGAATATTAATAAAACCTGGGCCAGCAATTTCAGTCTTTTGAGCAATATCGCTTACATCAAGGTTATCTATAATTTTTTGCGCAAGCTCACGTGGGTTGCTTTTCATTTTTTTAGCCGCGCCCATTGCTGCATTAATTTGGTAATCACCAAATTGTGGACGTGTGCTTTGTGTTACTGCTGGGTTTGTATCTTCAGGTAAGCCTGCGCCCGCCATAGCGGCAATGGCTTTTTCGATTAAAATAGTACGAATATTCATATTTTTTACCTTTGTAAGCCCGCCAAAGCAGGCTTTCAGTTAACTGTAGTCAGTCGATTCTAGTTTTCGCGAGTGTGGTTAAATGTCACTTCTGGGTAACGCTCTACTGATAAATTAAGATTTACACGGCTCGGCGCAATGTAAGTTAAGTTATCGCCACCATCGAGTGCTAAATTACTTTCGCACTTGCGCTTAAAGTCTTCAAACTTTTTCACATCGTCGCTGCTTACCCAACGCGCTGTATTTACGTTTACACCTTCGTAAATAGCATCTACGTTATATTCGGCTTTTAAGCGCGCTACAACTACATCAAACTGAAGTACACCTACCGCGCCCACAATTAAATCGTTGTTTATAAGCGGTCTAAATACTTGCACAGCACCTTCTTCAGAAAGCTGTACTAAGCCTTTTAATAATTGCTTTTGCTTAAGCGGATCGCGTAGACGAATACGGCGGAATAATTCAGGCGCAAAGTTAGGGATACCGCTAAATTTAAGTTTTTCGCCTTGTGTGAACGTATCACCAATTTGAATGGTACCGTGGTTATGCAAACCAATAATATCGCCCGCGTAAGCGTCAGCTGCGCGCTCACGATCGCCCGCCATAAAGGTTACCGCATCAGAAATGCTCACTTGCTTGCCAATTCGCACGTGATTCATTTTCATGCCTTGGCTGTACTTACCCGATACAATACGCATAAATGCAATACGGTCACGGTGTTTAGGGTCCATGTTGGCCTGAATTTTAAATACAAAACCAGTAAAGTTTTCTTCAGTTGCAACAATAAGTCTGTCTTCGGTTTCACGAGGCAGTGGCGTTGGTGCCCATTTAGTTAAACCATCTAAAACGTGGTCAACACCAAAGTTACCAAGTGCGGTACCGTAATAAACTGGCGAAAGCTCACCTGCTAAAAACAGATCTAAATCAAATTCGTTTGATGCGCCAATAACAAGCTCAAGCTCATCGCGTAATTGCGCAGCTAAATCTTCACCAATGGCAATATCAAGTTCTGGGTTATCAAGACCTTTAATGGTACGAACTTCTTGAATTTTATGACCCTGACCTGTTTTGTATAAAACAGCTTCGTCATTATGAATGTGATAAACACCTTTGAACTCTTTACCACAGCCAATTGGCCAAGTAATGGGTGCACAGGCAATATTTAGCTCTGTTTCAACTTCGTCAAGCACTTCCATTGGGTCGCGAATTTCACGGTCACATTTATTCATAAACGTAACAATTGGCGTTGTACGCAGGCGTGTAACTTCCATTAGCTTACGGGTACGATCTTCTACACCCTTTGCCGCATCAATAACCATTAAACACGAATCTACCGCGGTTAATGTGCGGTAAGTATCTTCCGAGAAGTCTTCGTGTCCTGGCGTATCAAGTAAATTAACAAGCGCATTGTTATACGGAAACTGCATTACAGAGGTAGTAACAGATATACCACGCTCTTTTTCCATTTCCATCCAGTCAGATTTTGCATGCTGGTTAGAGCCACGACCTTTTACAGTACCAGCTCTTTGAATAGCTTGTCCGAATAACAATACTTTTTCGGTAATGGTTGTTTTACCAGCATCTGGGTGAGAGATGATAGCAAAGGTTCGTCGTTTATTAATTTCGCTAAGGAGATTTTGATCTGCCATTAAAAAAGTTCTTTTAGTTTGTATACGGATATTATCCACTTTAAGTATGCTGAGCTTTCAAGGCTTAAATAATACCAATTGCATTAAATTAGCGTTCTATTATAGCGATAATAAAATAGCGCAATAACAAGGCGAAATTATCACATAGACTTATTCTCTATGAATAATTTTTAACGTAGTTAGTGAGTTATTTAATACGCTAGAACGATCTTGTTTTAATAAAATTGGTATAGAGCAACCTCGAAAGCTCAACACACCATCAGAAAAGCCCTAAATTGGCCCTTCACATGCGATCCGTTATGTTAATCGTAATTGAAGACTATTTTCGCTGATCTTGGCCTTATAAACAATCAATGGTTGGTTATTAGCTGATCTTTTTTATTAATATGGATTTTGGGAAGCCTAACTGCAAATGAGGTACAAAAAAATCAGTAATAAGCCAAATAAATAGGATCAGCACACAATACACCAAGCCTCTGCACACCATTAGAATTTTTAAGCCTTGCTTGAGAATATAACCTAGTGGCCCGGCTAACAACCCTGCGTTAACCCACTGGTATTTATAACTGAGAGTAAATTAGAAAATTCAATTTTAAGTGATAGCATTTATCTTTAAAAAAATGACTTTAAAAGATGTAAATTTATGTAAACTTTTTTGAACAATAAAATAACGGTTATAAGCATGTAACTTATTAAATTAAAATAACTTAATAAAATAAAAAAACACCAATACAGAGCTAAATACCATGCAACTACTGATTGTAATTTAACCACCAAGACCGCCACAAGCTTGTGTAATAAAGTCGTAACGCATATTATTGGCAGATTGCATGGAGGATAAGTCGTTTGGTCATGAAAACCAGTAAGTTAAGTATTAGATTATTATG
>NZ_PJBR01000051.1:0-22485 GCF_002863625.1 Pseudoalteromonas sp. MelDa3
TTTAAATGTACCATAGGTGCTGTTTTTAGGTGGTTAAATACGCTTTTTAATACATCCTTTATAGTATAAAATACGCGCCCTGAGTGAATTTGGTTTACTCAATGTTATTTTTTTAAGTTTTAGGAGAGCCTGTGCTCAAATCTCGTATCAAATATAATACTGCGTCTTTCGTAACAAGCGCTCCCGACATTACTAAATTACCTGCTGATACGGGAATTGAAGTTGCGTTTGCCGGTCGCTCCAATGCAGGTAAGTCGAGTGCATTAAATGCATTAACCGATCAGAAGCTAGCACGTACAAGTAAAACACCTGGACGTACTCAGCTAATCAATACATTCGATTTAGCTGATGTTGACGATATGCGCCTTATCGATTTACCAGGCTATGGTTTTGCTAAAGTACCAATCGAAATGAAAAAGAAATGGCAAAAATCGCTAGGCGAATACCTACAAAAGCGTCAAAGCCTAAAAGGTATTGTTATTTTAATGGATATTCGTCATCCATTAAAAGATTTAGACCGCGATTTAATTAATTGGGCTATTGGTAGTGAAATTCCAGTATTGGCACTATTAACTAAAGCCGATAAATTAAAGCAAGGCCCTCGTAAATCACAAGTACTGCAAGTTCGTCGTGAATTAAGCACGCTTGATGGGGATATTACAGTTCATGCATTTTCATCATTAAAAGGCACGGGTTTACCAGAAGTAGCTAAAAAACTAGATGAATGGTTTTTAGGTCCTGTTATTGCTGTACCACCTACCGATGAAACAATCACAGACGAAACTAACCCAGAGGCTTAAACGCTGGCGTTACGATAAATAAAACTGCTTTCCTGCAGATTTAATAAAATAGCCGAGCTTATCAGACTCGGCTTTTTCAGCCCACTGATAATATACGCTTCGCGCAACACGCGCACTACAGCCATAAGGTAGCTTTAGATAAGGCACTTTTGACCCTTTATAGTCTTTTATAACTAAAGGCTGCTGAGCGCTCACCAACCACTGCCTAGCTAAATTATCAATACAACACAACACCTGCCCTTGCACTGTATTTTCAAAACGCCAATCAACAATAATAAACGGCGCATCATCAACCGTTATTGTTATTTTTTCGACAGGTGTTTTTAAATAAAATTGCTCACCTTCTTTACATAGAACAGAAGCAAACAGCTTCACCATGGCTGGGCGTGTTATTTCGCTGCCATCGTAAAACCATTTCCCCTCATGATTAATGACAATTGGCAGTTCACCACAATGATTAGGCTGCCAACTATCAAAAGGTTTGCTTGGCTCGCTTAATTGCTTGCTAAGCTCACTTAAAGAAATCACTGTTTTTTAAGTGTAATTGCAAATGTAACAGGCACTGCTGTTGCAATTGAAGGTAAGCCCGCTAGCTCTTGCAGCTTTTTAACGCCTTCAGTTACACCAAAATCATCACTATTAATAATAATAGGTGTTAATGATGATACCGTTAAATCACCACTTTGCGTGCTGTTAACGAGTACATCAATTGCCAATGGCTTTTTATTACCGTGAAAATCAAGCTCAGCTTTAATACCCTTCAATACATATTGACCAGGCTTTTTAATATTGCTCAGTTCTTTAGTTAAATTTGCAGTTAAAACAGCATTGGGGAATTTAGCGGCTTCGAATAAAAATGTCGTTAAACGCTCATTACGAATAGGAATTAGAGTTTCGGCTGATGTTAAATCAACATTAACGCTAAACTCGCCTTTATCAGAAAGCATACCTTCAAGGTTAGTAAAATGGTGAGCTTCAGCAATCGAATCTTTTTTAATTGAAACAAAGCTTAGTTGGCTTTTATCATTCACTAGCTGCCAATTGGCCTGAGCAACATTAGAAATAACTAAACTTGATAAAGAAAAACCTGCAATAGCTAATGCTTTAAACATAACGCACTCCTTAGTAATAAAATGAAAAGAATAAAAATAATATCACTTCGATGGTATCACCTGCGATGTACCCAAACCACCTCGAAATGACGAATGAATAATACAATTGGTATAGCGCAATAAAGAATTAATTAGATAGGATTTTCAGGCGTAAAACAAAAAACGGCCCACCAAACAAGTTGGTAGGCCGGTATAGCAAACTGGGGAGAAGCTATCAATTTGTTGCACCCTTTCAGATGCATCATCAACAGGATGTCCTACAGGATAGGACAGGCGGGACTTTAACAAAAGCACGCATTAAAATACAATCATATTCCTGTAAAACAGCTCGAATTGACGAACATATAACTATTTAATACAAATAGTTGCTTAAATTAACCTTATTTTAACTAAAGCTTGCATATACCTGATTGAATCGCTGTTATTCGCCATCTTTATTAAACATAAAAAAAGCGCCAAAAGGCGCTTTAATTAAAATGCTCAAATTGCATTAATGAGCTTGTTCCCAATTGTCACCTTCATCAGCTTCAACTATAAGTGGTACATCTAGCGCAGCAGCTTGCGACATCAGTTCACAGATGTGTTTTGTGTACTGTGGTGCGCAGTCTGTTTTGATTTCAAATACTAATTCATCGTGCACTTGCATAAGCAGCTTAATTGTATTTGGCGCTTGTTCGTGTACCCAGCGGTTAACGCTCAGCATTGCCTTTTTAATAATATCGGCGGCAGTACCTTGCATTGGTGCGTTTATAGCAGCACGTTCGGCTCCTTTTCTACGCGCCCCATTACGTGCGTTTATTTCTGGTAAATGTAGACGACGACCAAATATTGTTTCAACGTAGCCATTTTCAGCTGCTTTTTCGCGTGTTGTTTCCATGTACTCTAATACACCTGGAAAACGCTCAAAGTATTTATCTATGTAATGCTGCGCTTCGTGGCGTGGCACATCTAGCTGACGTGCTAAACCAAATGCCGACATACCGTAAATTAAGCCAAAGTTTACTGCTTTCGCCTTACGGCGCATATCGGTAGTTACATCATCAAGCTCTACACCAAAGACTTCAGCGGCAGTGGCACTATGTACATCTAAGCCGTTAGCAAATGCATTTAATAGACCTTTGTCTTGTGAAAGATGCGCCATAATACGCAGCTCAATTTGACTGTAATCGGCAGCAACAATTTTATAACCATCTGCGGCTATAAACGCTTCACGAATACGACGTCCTTCTTCTGAACGAATAGGAATATTTTGTAAATTAGGATCCGTTGAACTCAAGCGCCCCGTAGCTGTAATTGCCTGATGATAAGACGTATGTACACGCTGGGTTTTCTCATTCACCATTAATGGTAATTTATCGGTATACGTTGATTTAAGCTTTGATAAACCACGGTGCTCTATAATGACTTTAGGTAGCGGATAATCATGAGCAAGTTCTTGCAGTACTTCTTCTGCGGTAGAAGGTGCACCTTTAGGCGTTTTTTTAATAATAGGCAGTCCAAGCTTTTCAAACAACAGTACTTGTAGCTGTTTTGGAGAACTTAAGTTAAATGGTTCGCCTGCTATTTCAAACGCTTCTTTTTCAAGCTCAATTAAACGCTCGCCTAAACGTTGACTATGCGCTCCAAGCATATTGCTATCTATCGCAACACCGGTGCGTTCAATATCAGAAATCACACTAATAAGTGGCATTTCTATATCTTCAAATACCGATTTTAGCTTTTCATCAGCTGCTATTTTTGGCCAAAGCACTTCGTGTAAACGCAAAGTAATATCGGCATCTTCTGCGGCGTAAGGCGCTGCTTTTTCAAGTTCAATTTGGTTAAAGGTAAGTTGCTTTTTACCTTTGCCAGCAATATCTTCAAAGCTAATATTTTTATGACCTAGGTATTTAAGTGCTAGCGAGTCCATATCGTGACGCGTGCCTACACTATTAAATACATACGACTCAAGCATGGTGTCAAACTTAATACCATTTAGCGCAAAACCTGTATTCGCTAATACACTTTTGTCATATTTAAGGTTTTGCCCTACTTTAGCTTTGTTTTCATCTGCCAAAATTGGACCTAGCTTTTGCATCACAAATTCAAGGCTTAATTGCTCAGGCGCACCCGGATAGTCATGCGCTACCGGTAAATACACAGCTTCACCCGCTTTTACGGCAAAGCTCATACCCACCAATTGCGCTTTCATGTAATCAAGGCTGGTTGTTTCAGTATCAAATGCAAATAACTCAGCACTATTTAATTGCTCTATTAGCGTATCAAACTGAGCTTGCGTTAAAATAGTTTCGTAATGAGCATCTTCTACTTTTGGTAATTCAGTGGCTTCGGTAGGTACAGCTAAATGTGTTTCAGCATCTTTAGGATTATCAAGTAATTCAGCTAACCAACGACGGAATTCGCACTCACCATATAATGCAATTAATTCGTCTTTGTTAGGCTCTTGAAGCTTGAATGTATCAAGATCAGATTCAACTTCAACATCGCACTTAATTGTCGCAAGTTCGTAGCTTAAAGGCAGATGATCAAGAGCAATTGCTAACTTTTCGCCTATTTTACCTTTAATCTCACTGGCGTGATCCATTACACCTTGAAGAGAACCATATTTTTCTAACCATTTAACTGCAGTTTTAGGACCACAACCTTCAACACCCGGAATATTATCGACCTTATCACCCATTAATGCTAAGTAATCAATAATAAGTTCAGGGCCTACACCAAACTTTTCAACCACGGTAACGGGATCTGAAATACTGTCGGTCATCGTGTTTATTAGCGTAACGTGTTCATTAACAAGCTGTGCCATGTCTTTATCGCCAGTAGAGACGAGTACATGTCGTTTTTGCTCTGACGCTATACGTGCAAATGTACCAATAACATCATCAGCTTCAACGCCTTCAATACTAATTAGCGGAAAGCCCATCGCTTTAATAATACTGTGTATCGGTGCTATTTGAGTGCGTAAGTCATCCGGCATAGGCGGACGATTTGCCTTATACTCGCTATACATATCGTTACGGAACGTTTTACCTTTAGCATCAAATATAACCACCATATGTGAGGGATCGTATTGTCTGATCAAGCTTTTAAGCATGTTGATCACGCCATAAATAGCGCCCGTAGCTTCACCTTTAGAATTAGTTAAATGCGGCGGAGAATGATAAGCACGAAATAAATATGACGAGCCATCAACTAAAATAAGTGGGTTTTCGGGGATCTGAGCCATGGTGAATTTGGATCCTAAATGCAAAAAATTAAGGTAATTATAAGCATGCCATAAGGTAGTAAATAAAACGACAGTGAATTACTGCTTATCGTGTTATTAAAACTATAGCAAGCTGTGGATAAGTGTGTAGATAACAGCCACGAGCTATTCTTCCAAAGCATCATAAAATGCCTAGAAAATACTTTAACTGTATGTTTTAATTTAAAAAAGATAATACGAGGTTCTTTTTTTATTATTTTAAACCAATGTGGAAAAAGGTTTTCTAACGACTGCTTGTGTTGTTATTCACTTTGATTATTCGCGTCCATTTAAATAACCGGAGGAGTATTCTAGCACAATGGATCGAAGATCATAGCGATCCTTTATAATTTTTTTAAAGGCAAAGTGATCGCAAATGGCATAAACCGCAAAACAACTTGCATAGGGAATGATTTTTGTACTAAAAATTTATTTTCGCGAGAAATTTTGAGCATGTTAGACTTCATCCGATCGACTTATAAAAAAGACTTTAGGGGCACAAAAGCATGAAAAACGTAGCGGTAATATTAGCAGGGTCTGGTGTGTACGATGGTAGTGAAATTAATGAAGCAATTTTAACTTTATTACATATAGCCAAAAATGGCGCAACGTATCAGTGTTTTGCACCGGATATTGAACAACTTCATACCATTAACCATTTAACGGGCGAAGTAATGCCTGATAAACGTAATGTATTAACAGAAGCGGCTCGTATTGCACGGGGTGACATTAAATCGCTGCTTGAACTAGACGTAACTCAGTTTGACGCATTAATTGTACCTGGCGGTTTTGGCGCTGCAAAAAACTTATGTGACTTTGCAATTAAAGGCGCAAAAGCAAATATTAATGAAGACGTCCTTAATGCTTGTAAATCATTTGCAAAAGAAAATAAGCCTGCTGGTTATATGTGTATTGCACCCGCTTTGATCCCATTTATTTACGATAACGCCATACTTACTATTGGTAACGATGCAGAGACAGCACAAACGCTAAGCACATTAGGCGCTAAACATATAAATTGTGCAGTAGATGATGTTGTTATTGATCAGCCAAATAAGCTAGTTACAACCCCAGCTTATATGCTTGCGCAATCGATTATTGAAGCCGATGCAGGGATCGAAAAACTAGTTAGTAGCGTATTATCAATAAATTGATCTTAGGATCTAAAAGTTAATTGTATGACTGTTTGCGCTTATTAAATTGCTTAACAAAAAACAGTAAATAATTAAATTTTATTGCGTTAACGCAAAAAGTAGTCAGTTTTATTAATAAAAACGCCTCTTAGCATTTTATAAATTGGCTCAGAGAGTTATAATCGGTTTAATTTCCGTCATCTTTAATCGTGATTGATCACGTTCAAATCGAAGTGAGCAAGGCAAAATGAAAAAATTAACAGCTGCAGCATTATTAATGCTAGCAACCACTGCATACGCACAGCCATATGATAACTCTATGACTGAAGATGCAATTAAAGCACGTCTCGCGCCGGTTGGTGCTGTATACCTTGAAGGCGATAAAGCTGCTGTAGCAGCGGCGCCTACAGGCCCTCGTTCTGGTGAGCAAGTGTATCAAGGTGCATGTTTTGCATGTCACGGTACTGGTGCACTAGGCGCGCCTAAATCGCCTGACGATTGGGCTCCACGTATAGCTAAAGGTAAAGACACTTTACTTGAGCATGCACTAAATGGCTTTAATGCGATGCCTCCAAAAGGCACCTGTATGGATTGTTCTGATGATGAGATAAGCGCTGCTATCGACTTCATGACATCTAAGTAAATACAGCTGAAATACACAAAAAAGGTTTACTTCGGTAAGCCTTTTTTAATACCTAAAATAGTGTTTCTAGCCAGTATGGTAGTACGAATATCAACTTGACGATAAGCGCTAAAAGTGAAAGTATAAGGCTAATAACTATACAATAAAAATAGCCGGTTAGATCATTGGAAGATAAACTCTCAGTATCGAGTAAATTGGCGTATCAAAATAAACGTCTAAAAACATTACTCAATAAATACAAACAATCACATCACTTACAAAATGCGCTGATACAATTATCAGAGCAAGCAAGTACTGTTGCCGAGCTAACCCTACTTTATCCCGCTATCCACGACATTTTACAAAAATATGTGCCGAGTAAAAGTTTTTATGTGGTGCTATTAAATCAATATAGTCAATCGCTAGAACTTTCTTACTTTTCAGATGAAAAAGATGGTATTGCCGTCGCCCTTAACCAATCAAATAGCTTTGATGAAGGCGCCACTGGCTATGTATTTAAACAGGGTAAAACCACATGTTTTACCAAGCAGCAAATGCAAAATGCCGCAGCAGAAGGTTTATTTAAAGCATTAGGCACTCCAGCAGAGCATTGGGTAGGTGTACCGGTTTACCAAGAACACAATATTATCGGTGTTTTAGCAGCGCAAAGTTACGATACAAAACAGGGCTATAGCTCACAACAAATACAATTACTTGAGTTTATGTCGCTTTATTTAGCAACTGCAATAGAGCGTGTAAAAAAACGAGAGCTCCTTGAGTCGGAAGTAAAAATTCGTACCCGAGCACTCACTCAAAGTAACGACGCGTTAAACCTTGAAATAGAACAACGCAAACGCGCACTTCAACGCCAACAAATTCTGTTTAAAATATCTGAAATAGCAACGCAAGCTAAAAACCTTGATGATGCTTACTTTAAGATACATGAAATAATAAAAACAATTACCTACGCAGAAAACTTATATATTGCACTTTACGATAAAGAGTCTGGCTGGATAAGCTTCCCTTATTGTGTAGATGAATTTAAAGAAAACACACAACCAAGACGCTTTGCTAAAGGTTATAGTGAACTGGTAATAAGCACTGAAGAAACGCAACTTATACACCCGTGTAGAGCAAAAGAATTAATAGAAAGCGGTGTAGTACAAAGAGCTAAGCCTGTACAAAAAGAGCAAATGGCCACTAGTTGGTTAGGCGCTCCACTTAAAACAGCTCAAGGTGTTATCGGCCTTATTGTTTGCCAAGCTTACGATAACAAACATATTTTCAGCCGGGATGATTGCGAGTTAATTACCTTTGTATCTCATCAAATTGCAGCGGTTTTACAAACAAAGCTCACCAATCAAGCGATTGCAAAAAGCCATCAAGAACTCGAATTTAGAGTAAACGAAAAAACCAAAGAACTGCGTCAAACAAATCTGCACTTACAAATGCAAATAGATGAGCGTAAAAAAATAGAACAGCAGCTTTATCACGACGCACATCACGACTCTCTTACTAGCTTACCTAATCGCAGCCTCTTTTTAACTCAGCTTGAAAAAACACTACAACATTATCAGCGCTTTCCTGAACATAATTTTGCTGTTTTATTTATTGATTTAGATAAGTTTAAAGACATTAACGACCAACTTGGTCACCATGCTGGCGATCAGTTTTTAATTAACGTTAGTGAGTTATTTGCCCAGTGTATACGCGAACATGATTTACTAGCACGCTTAGGTGGCGATGAGTTTGTTATATTATTAACGCACTTAACTGAGCCTCAACAAGCAGAAGATGTCGCTAATCGTATTATCGATTTAATGAAAAAGCCTTTTTTCCTTAAAGGCGAATCACTTCAAAGTGGTGCTAGTATAGGAATAACCTACTCAAAGAAAAGCTATACGCATACGGATGAAATTATTCGTGATGCCGATGCTGCAATGTATCACGCTAAAAACTCCGGAAAAAATCGCTACGAGCTATTTCATCCGCTATTAACGCAATCAATACCTGCGCAGGCACTAAAAGCACAACATCACCTTGATATATTACCTATGAGCTTTAGAAGCTCAGAAATAATTACGCTTGATGAGCAACATCAGTCTGAATCTTTATTTGAAGCATTTGGTGAACACCCAATACTTGGCTTTACTAGCTTTGATATTTTGAAAAAGTTTGCATCAGATAAAGAACAGCACCTTGAGATAGAGTTACAGTTATTACAACGCGCTTATGCACAAGCAATTACCGCAAATGTAACTATGGCGCTGGTTCCTTGCTCTGGTTTACTACTCGAGGAGCACGAATTTGTTTTATTTACAGATACACTAAATAAACAACAAGGACATAGCCAGCTCTGTTTGCTATTTGATGAGCAAGAAATTCGTCACGCAAGCGCAACACAAATAGAAAACCTCAAAAAGCTATCACAACTTGGTTATTCAATTGGTTTAAACAATTTTGCTAAAGATCGATGCGAACTTAATTTACTAACCGATATTAATTTTGACTATCTGCTACTTAGCTCGACCTTTAGTAAACGTGTTTTACAACAAGAAAGTTACGATTTTCAGCTACAGGGCGTGCTAGCGATTACGAAGCTCAAAGCAATGAAAGTAATTGCTAAAGGCCCATCAATACTTAATTTTAGAGCTTTACTAGACAAGCACGGTTTGGCATTTTTTGTGGGAAAACAACACGCTCTAGTGTGTTCTGAGTTACCTGAAATACAAGCAACCCAGTCTTTATAAAATTAGCCTGAGGTATTACTCAGGCTTTTTAAACATTGCACGAAGGTTAGCGACTCTTGCTTGGCCTTTTTCCATTCGCTCTGCTTGCGTGTTTGGCGCCTTTTTATTTTCAAACGCGAGATCGTCCTGCGGTAACTCTTGTACAAATCGGCTTAACTCAGTTTGTGAGGTTTCACCAAATTGACGACGTATTTTTGCATAAGTAAGTGTTAACTCCTGCTGCGCACGAGTAATACCGACATAAGCTAAGCGGCGTTCTTCATCTACGTTATCTTCATCAATACTTACCTGATGCGGAAGTAAGCCCTCCTCCATGCCTACCATAAATACATATGGATACTCTAAGCCCTTTGATGCATGAAGTGTTGATAAGTGCACTGCATCGGTTTCATCTTCTTCTTCGTTACGCTCAAGCATGTCGCGAAGGGTTAGCTTGCTAACAACCTCAGCCAATGTCATTGGCTCGTTGTCGGCATCACCGGTCAACATATCGGTGATCCAGCGATACAGCTCAGATACGTTTTTCATACGCATTTCAGCGGCTTTTGCACTCGGTGACGACTCGTACAAATATGCCTCGTAATTAATATTACGCACTAAGTCTTTAACAGCTTCGAGCGTATCACCGCGTACTGCGTTATCGGATAGCTCAACAACCCAGCGTGCAAACCCAGCAAGCGCATTAAAACCACGCCCTTTTAGTCTGTAGCCTAAATCGTTATCAAAACAGGTAGCAAATAAGCTCATGTGCTTTTCGTTAGCAAGCGTACCAAGCTTTTCAAGTGTGACCGTGCCTATTTCGCGTCGTGGTGTATTTACGATACGTAAAAATGCATTGTCATCATCTTGATTAACTAGCAAACGTAAATACGCCATAATATCTTTAATTTCTGAACGAGCGAAAAACGACATACCGCCACTAATTTTATAAGGGATACGGTTACTCATTAATGATTTTTCAAAGCCACGTGCTTGATGATTACCACGATATAAAATCGCGTAATCTTTATAGCTGGTACGCTTCATAAACTTATGTGAAATTATTTCAGCAACCACACGCTCAGATTCATGCTCTTCATCGCGGCACCCTATTACTTTAATCGGCTCACCATAACCTAGTTCACTAAATAACTTTTTCTCTATGTCATGTGGGTTATTCGCAATTAAAATGTTAGCCGCTTTTAGTATTCGCCCTGCACTTCGATAGTTTTGCTCAAGCTTTATAAGTCTAAGCCCTGGGTAGTCTTTACCTAATAACACTAAGTTTTGCGGGCGAGCACCACGCCATGAGTAAATTGATTGATCGTCATCACCTACCACAGTAAAACGGGCACGCTCGCCTACTAGCAATTTAACAAGTTGATATTGGCTTGTATTGGTATCTTGATACTCATCCACCAGCAAGTATTTAAAGCGTTGCTGCCAGCGCTCACGAGATGTGGCGTTATTAGTAAGTAACAAAGTAGGGATCATAATTAAATCATCAAAATCCAGTGCGTTATAAGCACGTAGCTGATTTTGATAGCGAGCATACAGCTGTGCAAACAATGCCTTTTGCGCATCACGCGCTTCGCGTATTGCTTGCTCTGGCAGTACTAATTCGTTTTTCCAACTACCAATTTCCATTTTAAGTAGTTTGAGTAAGTCCTTGTCTTTTTTTAGCTCATCTTCGGTGAGCTCACTTAGAAGCTGATTGGTATCTTGATCATCAAATAACGAAAAGCCGGGTTTAAACCCTAATGTGCTCAACTCTTTTTTAATTATTTCTAAACCGAGTGTATGAAACGTTGATACCCATAAACCTTTAGCGTCTTGCTTTCCGAGCGTTTGCAGTACTCGTTCACGCATTTCTTTGGCTGCTTTATTGGTAAAAGTAACAGCGGCTATATTTCGCGCTTTGTACTCACATTTTTTCACTAAATAAGCGATTTTATTCGTAATAACACGGGTTTTACCAGAGCCTGCGCCTGCGAGTACTAAGCATGGACCACTAATATATTTTACGGCTTCATCTTGTTTAGGATTGAGTTTCATAACGACCAAAGAAATTTAAAAGACGCGTAATTTTAACGTAACCACTACTGCGAGCATAGCAATTGCCTTAATTAATTAAGGTAAAGATGATCATGTGTTAAATACCATGGGTATAAGGTAATATTAGTTATTATTATTTTAGGCCGCATCGAAGGGACAAATATGATCAACCCAGCAAAACTTGAAGAAATTGCTAAGCAAATTACTAGCAATATGCCGCAAGGTGTAAAAAACCTAGCAGAGACACTCGAAGGTAAAACAAAGCAAGTTTTACAAAACAAGCTTGCTGAGATGGATTTTGTGAGCCGTGAAGAATTTGATGTGCAAAGCCAAGTACTTATTCGTACTCGCGAAAAACTAACCGAACTTGAAGCTAAAGTTGCATTGCTAGAGCAACAACTTAGCGCTAAAACTGACGCTGAATAATTATACCAATTGCATTAAATTAGTGTTCTATTATAGCGATAAGAAAATAGCTCAATAACAAGGCTAAAATTATGGTACATAGTTGTTCTATATAAATAATTTTTAACGTAGTTAGTGAGTTATTTAATACGCTAGAATGATCATTTTTTTAATAAAATTGGTATTAATTTAGTGTACAAAAAAGGCAGCTTAGGCTGCCTTTTGCGTTTTACTAAGTTTATTCAAATAGCTCATCTAGCACATAATAAAATAACTTAGCCTGCTGCGCTAAACTCACACTCAGCATTTTTTGCGCAACTTGCTCACCTGTTATTGGTTTGTAACGCTTTAAAAACGGAAGTCGTGTAATAACAGGAAAAATAATACTGCCTATCTTTTCTGCCACTCTAAATTGCTCACGATCACCTAATAATAAAGATGGTTGTAAAATACTTATTTTATCAAAAGGGAGTGCTTTAATATGTTGCTCAAGCTCACCCTTCATTTTCAAATAAGCACTATTACTGTGCGTGTTCGCCCCGCTTGATGACACTAAGCAGTAATGCGTAACACCATTACATGCCGCTAACTGCGCCGCTATAAACTGATAATCAAAATCTACTTTACGCTGAGCTTGTGTAGAGCCCGCCTGTTTACGGGTTGTGCCCAAACACGAAAACAATACGTCACCTTTAAAAAGCTCAACGTATTGAGTTAATTTTTCAAAATCAATAACGTGATTAACTAGCTTTGCGTGTGTAATAGGCAAAGCCCGACGACTTAACGTAACCACTTTGGTATAACGATCGCTCTTAAGTAGCTTATGTAGCAACTCATTACCGACCAAACCTGTAGCACCTATTAATATCGCCGTTTTAGTCATAAATTTATTTATTTTCGCCCACTTTATTAAGTACGTGCTGCACTGCTTTTTTGTAGCTTTGCGTTTCTTCACTCGCGCACGTTACTACAGATTCTAAATCATGAAGGTGGCCGTTTTCTAAACCATAAACCCAACCATGAACGCTTAGCTCTTGGCCGCGCTCCCACGCATCTTGCACAATGTTAGTACGGCATACATTACGCACTTGCTCAATTACATTTAGCTCAATAAGGCGGCTTAAACGTTCGCTTTCAGGCATTGCATCAAGTTGTTCAAGATGCTTTTCTTTTACATCCCCTACATGGCGTAGCCAATTATCAATAAAGCCAAATTTTGCATTGTTTAAAACGGCTTGTACGCCACCACAGCCATAGTGACCTACTACCATGATATGTTTTACTTTTAAAACCTCTACAGCGTACTGCATAACCGACAAACAGTTATGGTCAGTGTGTACAACCACGTTTGCAACGTTACGATGCACAAATAATTCGCCTGGTAATAAATCAACTATTTGATTAGCAGGTACACGAGAGTCTGAACAACCAATCCATAAATACTCTGGATTTTGTTGCATAGATAAAATTTTAAAAAACTCAGGATCAGCTTCGCTTGTACGTGCAGCCCAACGTTTATTGTTATCGAATAAATTTTTTAACTTTCTCATTGCATCTCTTATTAAGTCGAGGACGGAAATTTAATGGGTATTAGCAAGAATCAAAATATTACGAGGCGTTAACTGCTTTTCACAAAACGTTTTAACGCTTACTTGATAGCCTTGCTGTTGCAAATATAAAGCACGATCGAGCACAAGCCAAACTTCAATTGCTCTTCTGAACACATGTCGAACCAGTTCAACTCGGTCAGTTATTTTTTTTCGAGCAACCCCAATATCTAAATATTTATTATAATCAGTATCTTGAGTTAGGTTTATTGCCTTTTTTTCTGCAGCCCATGCACAAAATGATTTAAACGAATCTGAGAATATAGCTTTGTTAACCGAAGGTACGCTTACATAATATTGCTCGCCAGTAATCGATTTTCTAAGTGCGTCAAAACCAAGTCGCCATTCTAGTTCTGTTTTACGTACTTTTTCCAGACGAGAAGGCGCTGTAACGGTTTCTTGTAATGCGAGCTTTAAATCGCGATGCGTTAAGTTAAGCTCGCTTTTATTTGCAACCTCACTCATTACACGGTACTCATTAGCCGTAAATAAATGATAGCAACAAGGTGAAAAGCTAATTTGCTGTACTTTCGCTAAACTTGCTTGGCGCATAAATGCTTGGTGCAAACCACCACATGCGTGTAGCGCTACGGCATGCATATCAGCATTAAAAAATTGAGTGATATCCTCTTTTAATACATCTGCTTGGCTAAAGTGCATTGCCAAGCCTTGTTGCTGTGCACTTTTTTGTCCTTGCTCGCATAAGCTTTGTTGCAGTTCAATACTATGCACATCACTTGCGCCATTAAAAGCAAGCATTCGCCCTAAGTGTCCTTTACCCGCACACCACTCTAAAACTGGTTGCTTAGTATTAGGTAGTGCAGATACAAAGTCTTGTAACTGATCAAACTTACGACCTTTAATGCCGTTACTTATCCAAAACGGATAATCAGATCGAGAGTGTGCAGAGCTAGGTAACTCACATAGCTTAGCAAGTTCATCAAGTTGGTTTATGTGTTGGCTAAAAAATTGGTATAGCTGATTTTGATCGTTATCAAGAACGGTTACCTGATCATCAGTTAGTTCGTTAAGTATGCCTTGCAGCTCTGGCCAAGGAATAGTGTCAAAATCAAATGCGGTGCACTGCCAATACTGACGATGGCGCATTAAAAGTGAATCAAGTGCAAAAAATTGCTCAGCTAAAGTCATAACAGCTTAAAAAATAAAAAGACAATTAATTATATCAGCTCAGTGAGCTCTCATTAAGCAGTTATTTTTGGCTAAAAATCAGCCGTAAATACAAAGGTATTGAAATAATACTCACCAAAATAGCTGCTATAAGCATCCATGATAATTGCATCTTTTCAGGCTCTTGGTATTTATAAATAAAGTGAGATTTCACTTCGTCAAATTCGTTTTGCTGTATGCCATATAAGTCAGCAATTAAACGCCACTTTGCTATCGACATATGCCCTAAACTGGTAGTGGGTGGGGTTATATAACTTTTTAGTACTTCAGCCTCAAAGGCGAGCTGATGAAAGCTCTTACTCGGTGCATAGTTTTGCTGGGTGACTGCAATGGCTTCATCCATGTTCATCATTGCATAGCGCCAACCTTTTAGGCTCGCTTGGTAGAATTTTTCGACCGTTTGCGGATTTTGCTTAAGCATGTTTTCGCTAGTAAATAAAATGTCGCTATATACGTCCATACCATAACGCTGTGGGCAAACAAGCCGATGAGCTACGCCTTGTTGAGTCATATAATAAGGCTCTGTAGTAACATAAACTTGCATAGCATCTAGCTTGTTTTCAATCCAAGCCTGGTTAAAATTTTCGCCATTGTAAACTTTGAGTTTATCTACATCAACGCCACTGCGTTTAAGCATAATAAGTAGCTCGGTGCCGTCATTTTTGCTCACAGCAGTGATACGTTTATTAACAAAGTCACGAGGGTGAAAAATATCAGACGTGTCTTTTACCATCCAGCAATAAGGTGAAAACTGCAATAAGGCTGCCATTGCAACAAAAGGCTGACCATTAATACGTTGCTGTAAAATACCGGAATGCCCTACACCAAATTGTGCTTCGCCACTGGCCACAGGACCAAAGGTATCAGGTTTCATTGGATTAGCTTGTTTAATAGTTACATCAAGGCCCGCTTCATTATAAAAGCCTTTTTGCTTAGCCATATAGTAGCCAGCAAACTGAAACTGATGTGTCCATTTTAGCTGTAATGTGACTGATTCTTGCGCCGCGATATGGCTGCAAAAAAAGCACAATCCAATGATTAATCCTTTAAATAGCAAATAGGTGTCCTCAAAAAGTATGACGATTACCTGTAACTATATGTAAAACGTGTAATAAAGCAAGCACCCTAGTTAGGTGCCTGCCTTTAAAGAAGGGTTATACTGAGGCGAGTTTTTCGGCTTTTTCTGCTTGCGGTTTTGATGTTAAAAATTGGGTAAAACACGGATTTTGTGTTTCATCTTGTACACTGTAACCTAAGCGATTCAAATGCTCGTTAAACATTTCATACTGACTCGGCTCAATAGCAAAACCTGCCAATACATTCCCCATCGAACCACCGTGATTACGATAATGAAATAAGGTAATGTTCCAATTGCTGCCTAAAGTATCTAAAAAGCGTGCAAGCGCACCCGGATACTCAGGAAATTCAAAACGCAATAAACGTTCATGTAATTGCTCTGGTGCTTTTCCGCCAACCATATAACGCACATGTAATTTAGCGAGTTCGTTATCCGACAAATCGCAAAATTGATAATCGTTATTTGTTAAGTCTTGTTTTAACTCATTGAGCTCTTGCTCGCCTTGGCGAAGTGCAATACCTACAAATATTTGCGCCTCACCAGGTCCTGCATAACGGTAGTTAAATTCAGTAATAGCACGGCCACCTAAAGAAGCACAAAACTGTTTAAAACTGCCTTTTTCTTCTTTAATAGTAACCGCTAATAGCGCTTCGTTTTTTTCACCCAGCGCAGTGCGCTCTGCAACATAACGCAGGCGATCAAAGTTTAAATTAGCACCCGAAAGCACAGCCGCTAAATGTAGTCCTTTTAACCCCGACTGCTGACTCCACTTTTTAAGCCCAGCCGTTGCAAGTGCACCTGATGGCTCTGCAATTGCACGCGTAGATACAAAAATATCCTGCATGGCTGCACATATTTCATCGCTAGTAACGGTTACAACTTCATCGCAAAACTTTTGCGCTAAACGAAATGTTTCAGTGCCAATAATTTTAACCGCTACGCCATCGGCAAAACTACCAACGCGATCAAGCTCTACTGGCTTACCGGCTTCAAGTGCTGCTTGTAAACACGCACTTTCGTCGGCTTCTACGCCAATTACTTTTATATCTGGACGCAACGATTTAATGTAAACCGCCATACCAGCAAGTAAGCCACCACCGCCAACAGGAATAAACACAGCATCAAGCTCGTTTAATTGCTGCATTAACTCGCGTGCTACAGTGCCTTGACCAACAATGACATCCGGATCGTCAAATGGTGGGACAAATATACCATTGCGTTGCTCTGTAAGCTCAAGCGCATAGGCTTTTGCTGCATCAAAATGATGGCCATGTAATACAACTTCACCGCCAAGTGCGCGCACTGCGCTGACTTTTATTTCAGGCGTTGTTACTGGCATTACAATAGTCGCTTGATGCCCAAGATGAGATGCACTCAATGCAACCCCTTGAGCATGATTACCCGCAGAAGCAGTAATAACCACTGAGCCTTTAGGTAATTTATTTAATTTGTTATACGCACCGCGTAACTTAAATGAATACACGGGCTGTTGGTCTTCACGCTTTAACCAAACATGGTTACCTAGCTTTTTACTGAGTTCAGCCATTTCGCTAACCTCAGTAACTTTAGCCAAAGGCTCCATGTTTGCTTGAATAATAGCGCGAAAATAATCGAGCTCTTGAGAGACCATAATTAACTAAGCGCCTCCAATTTAGCTAAGTCGCGCACTGCGCCTTTATCGGCACTTGTTGCAAGTAATGCATAAGCCTTTAAAGCAGACGATACATAACGCTCACGATCAACTGGCTTGTACGCCATTTTTCCGCGTGCTAATTGCTTTTGTTTACGTGCCTCAAGTTCTTCGTCGCTTAGCGCTAATGTGATTTCACGTGTTGCGATATCAATAATGATTTTGTCGCCATTTTCAACATAAGCAATTGCACCACCACTCGCCGCTTCTGGCGATACATGTCCAATTGATAAACCCGAAGTACCACCCGAAAAGCGACCATCAGTAATAAGTGCGCATTTTTCAGCTAAGCCTTTCGATTTTAAGTAGCTTGTTGGGTATAGCATTTCTTGCATACCTGGGCCGCCTCTAGGGCCTTCATAACGAATAACCACTACATCGCCCGCTTTTACTTCGTTATTTAAAATCCCTTCTACTGAATCATCTTGTGATTCGTATACAATGGCGGTGCCTTCAAAATGTAGCATTTCGTCAACTACGCCAGCACTTTTTACAACACAACCATCAACGGCTAGATTACCCGAAAGCACAGCTAAGCCACCGTCTTGGCGATAAGCGTGTTCAACGCTTCGAATACACCCATTCACACGGTCATTATCGCCTTCATCCCAACGACACTCTTGGCTCATTGCTTTAGTTGTACGAATGCCCGCAGGACCCGCACGATAAAACTTGCGCGCAGCTTCGTTAGTTGGGTCGGTTGCATCCCATTTTTTAACAAGCTCAGCCATTGTTGACCCAGCGACATGATTAACCGACATATCAACTAAACCCGCTTTACCAAGCTCGCGAACAACTGCCATCATGCCACCAGCACGGTGGACATCTTCAATATGGTACTCTGGTGTTGCTGGTGCAACTTTACATAAAAACGGTGTTTTACGAGAAAGCGCATCAATGTGCGACATATCAAAATCAACGCCCGCTTCTTGCGCTGCAGCGAGTAAATGTAATACGGTATTTGACGAGCCGCCCATTGCAATATCAACAACCATTGCATTCATAAAGGCTGTTTTATTGGCAATAGCACGTGGCAATACATCTTGATTATCTTTTTGATAATACTCACGACATAAATCAACAATACGAGCACCCGCTTCAACATACAGTTGTTTACGGTCTTTATGAGTGGCAAGCGTGGTACCGTTACCCGGAAGTGCTAAGCCTATTGCCTCTAACAAACAGTTCATTGAATTTGCAGTAAACATACCTGAACACGAACCACATGTAGGACACGCAGAGCGCTCTACTTGCTCTGAATCTGCATCACTTACCGATTCATCAGCGCCTTTAACCATGGCATCAACTAAATCAAGTTTAATATCGATGTTAGCAAGCTTAGTTTTACCCGCTTCCATTGGACCGCCCGATACAAATATTACCGGTATGTTTAAGCGTAGTGCTGCAAGCATCATCCCTGGAGTGATTTTGTCGCAGTTTGAAATACAGATCATAGCATCGGCGCAGTGACCATTTACCATGTACTCAACCGAATCAGCAATTAAATCGCGCGAAGGCAGCGAATAAAGCATACCGCCGTGTCCCATCGCAATACCATCATCAATCGCAATGGTATTAAATTCTTTAGGAACGCCACCGGCTTGGGTTATTGTCTCACCCATAAGTTCACTAAGCTGATTAAGGTGTACATGTCCTGGTACAAATTGTGTAAACGAGTTAACTACGGCAATAATCGGTTTACCAAAATCAGAGTCTGTCATACCTGTTGCGCGCCATAATGCTCTTGCGCCTGCACGTTTACGTCCTTCAGTTGTTGTTGCACTTCTTAATTTAGCCATAGTTACCTCTGTTTTTGCCGCAATAAAAGCGGGCATTCCTCATTCTAAAATTGGTAAATAACTGAGTGTCTCAGTTACTCGTAAATTATTTTTTAATTCGCAATTACACAGCCTGTTGGTGCTGTAAATTTTGTAAAGTGACTTCTTTAACATCCACTAGCTTATTTAGCTGGCTTGTTAATAGGTGAATAGGTTTATCACTATCTACCGTCATGGCTACATTGTATAAACCATCATCTATATTGAGTTGAAAATGCGTAAGGTCAAAACCACGATGACGCACCACTCGTAAAAAGCGCTCTACCGCTATACTTTGGCTTTTTAATGCAATAGTTAGGCTATGTTTCATTTTGCTTTCTCCGTCATCATTTCGTCGTTAGCAGCCCCAGGTGGTACAAGTGGCCAAACATTTTCTTTATCATCAATACAGGCATGTACTATGTACGGGCCTTTGCTGTTAACTAATGCTGTAATAGCATCATCAACTTGGTTCGCGTGGGTAATTGTTTGCCCTGGAATACCAAATACAGCAGCTAGTTGCACAAAGTCTGGGTTATCCGACAGGTTAGTTTCAGAGTAACGTCCTTCAAAAAACAGTTCCTGCCATTGGCGAACCATACCCAAGCGCTGGTTATCTAAAATTAATATTTTTACAGGTAAATTATTACGGCGAATCGTGGCCAATTCTTGAATATTCATCATTATTGAGCCATCGCCCGATACAGTGATAACAAAGTCATCAGGGCGTGCTACTTGTGCGCCAATAGCAGCCGGTAAACCAAAGCCCATCGTGCCTGCGCCACCACTGCTTAAATGATTACTCGGGTGAGTAAACTTCATGTGTTGTGCTACCCACATTTGATGCTGACCTACATCGCAACACACAACGCCAGTTTTTGGCATGCGTTGGCTCAGTTGGTTTAATAAGTACGGTGCGTAGACCTTCTCACCTGGGTAGTCGTAACGCCACGCGTGTTTAATATTCATTTCTTTATTTGTGTCACACCACGCTTTAGGTGTTACAAAGCACTCAAGTGCGGGTAACGACGTTTTTAAATCAGCAATTAATGAAGCTTTAGCAGGTTTTCGCTTACCAACTTCAGCAGCATCGATATCTAAATGGATTACTTTAGCTTTAGCTGCAAATTTAGCTAAGTTACCCGTTACGCGGTCATCAAAGCGCGCACCTATACACACAAGTACATCACATTCTTGCACGGCAATATTAGCGGCTTGACCACCATGCATACCTAGCATGCCTAAGTAATGCTCGTAGTCAGGTAACACACTGCCTAATGCTTTTAGTGTTGATACAGCAGGCATCTGCGTTTTATTTAAAAACTGCATTAACTCGTCTTGCGCATCAGCGGCTTGTACACCACCGCCTACGTACGCTACAGGCTGTTTAGCCTCACTCAACAATTGATTAGCAATAGCAACTTGCTTTAAATCTAACTCAGGTAAGTATTCATCAGCTGCAAGCCAAGGCTTAAAAGGGACTTGCGCCATTTGAATATCTTTTGGGATATCGACAAGTACAGGACCTGGTCGGCCGCTTTGCGCTAAATGAATTGCTTCTTGTAATATCTCTGCTAAGTCTTCCGCTCGTTCCACCATGTAGCTGTGCTTAGTACACGAAAGCGACATACCTAGTACATCTATTTCTTGAAACGCATCTGAACCAATAGCTGCAGTAGGCACTTGGCCGGTGATCGCCAATAATGGTACTGAGTCCATCATCGCATCAGCAAGGGCAGTTATTAAGTTAGTTGCACCTGGGCCCGATGTTGCAAAACACACACCTAATTTACGCGTGCTGCGAGCATAACCAACAGCTGCAAACCCTGCACCTTGCTCATGGCGAGTAAGGTAGTGTTTGACTGGCGCGCCATACAGCGCATCGTAAATTGGCATAATAGCTCCGCCTGGGTAGCCAAATACTTCATTTACGCCGTGTTTGGCCAATAAGTCGATTGTTAGTTCTGCGCCTGTCATTAATAAACCCTCATTCCTCAGTGACAACCCAATTACATTTTTACGCTAAAAACTTTGCCCTTAAAACTAAAAAGCCCTCCGAACGGTTAAGTGCGGAGGGCTTTTTTAATGCTTAAGTTTTTAAAGCACTACGAAGCCCTCGCGGGAATAATCACCACGATAATAATCAGGACTAGGTTAAGTGCGTTTGTAAGCATGTAATTAATACCAAATTTTGTTCGATTATCGCGAAGGTTATTCCTTCGCTCTCTTTTTATATTAGTACCGCGCTAGGCCCTTTAAGTCAACACCAAAGTTAATCTAACAAAAAGACTAAAAGGCAATTTATCAGGTTTTAAAATTCATTATATAAGCTGGTAGTGGTTTTTTTATGCTCTAATTTTATTCTCAGAAATTCACTATTCTTATATCCCTTATTTAAGGTTTGATTAATTTTTGAGAATATTTTTATAAATAAAATTATTTATCACCTTCAGGTAATGCGTAGGTTCCCTTAAGCAGCTCTTAAGTATTATGGCATAGCATGGCGTTGTTATTTAAAACGAGCCTAAATATGAACGTAATTAGCCAAACATCAGCACAAAAAAAGCCAAATCGTAGTAAACGGTTTTACATTCACTGTAGTGCAAACGCCTTTGTAGTGATGATTGCCTGCTATTACTGTTTAGTTATAAACATTCCTTTTATTCAAGGTTCGTTTAGCGCCATCACCTCATTGGCTTCCTTTTCGTGGCTATTTTTACTTTCAGTGCCACTACTTTTGCTATGCCTTTTAATTATTTTCTTTTCGATAGTGTCGGTTAGGTGGTTACTAAAGCCACTTAATTACCTTTTACTGATAATTTCGAGCGCCGTGCTTTACGGCTCATTAAATTACGGCATCGTGTTTGACTATTCAATGATTCAAAACACGTTCGAAACAGATTCAAGCGAAGCGCTGAGCTATTTAAACCCGCAGCTCATAGCCTTTTTACTGTTGTTTTGTGCGTTACCTGTTTTTATATTAAGCAAAGTAAAAATACACTTTA
>NZ_PJBR01000052.1:0-22398 GCF_002863625.1 Pseudoalteromonas sp. MelDa3
TACGTACATGATCACCAATTACTTGAGCTGGTACATCAGGATAAAAATCAAAAACAACCTCAAGCCCTTTTTGCAAAGCACTTTGGGTAATAATATCTATTGCTTCTTCAATACACGTATCAATACTAAATGGCTGATTATCGAGTGTTATAGCTTGTGCTTCAAAACGCGAATACGTTAATACATCGTCCAATACACTCAGTAATGCATCAGAGCTTGTTTTAATCATTTGCGTGTAACGCATTTGCTCAGAAGTTAAACCGGTATGATGCAAAATATCTGCAGAGCCAATAACGGCATTTAATGGCGTGCGAATTTCATGGCTAATATTTGCCATAAATCGGCTTTTAGACTCAGCTAATGTTTCTGCCTGATGTTTAGCTTCAAGCAATATTTGCTCGCTTTCAATACGTTCTTGTATATCAACAAGTGTTGCGGCAATAGATAACAAATCGCTTTCGTAGCCACCCACAATGGGAGTAAGTGTCATTTCAACCCAATTATTTATGCCTTGTGCATTAATTAAACGTATATCAAAGCGACGTATATCACGCTTACCTTGTTTATAATCAAGCAAAGTGCTACTAATTTTTTCTACATCTTCTTTTGCTATAAACTTAATTATAGGTAAGCCAAGACTCTCATCTACACTGCTGTGTAAGACGCGTTGCCATGCTTGATTTATAAATAATAAATTGCCAAATGTATCAAGGCGTAAAACAATATCAGGAATATTATCGACGACAGAGTGGTAGTTATATTCTATCTCTGCCATTGCTTGTTCAGCTTTAACTCGCTGCGTAATATTAGTTTCTATAGCGATAAAATGCTTTACTTTACCTTCATCATCTCGCACTGGATTTGCATCAATAGCAACCCAATAAACGTTACCATTTTTATCGTAATTTGTGGTTTCAACTTGAAAAGGAAGCCCATTTTTTACAGCGTGAGACATAACCTTACGACTTTTTTCACATGTTTTTGGCCCTTGCAGTAATTGACCTGGGCTAGTGCCTATAACCTCATCACAGGTGTAACCTGTAAGTACTTCAAAACTATTGTTAACCCACTCAATTACGCCAAATTTATCTGTAATTATTACTAAGTTATTTGTATGGCTTGCAACAAGCGATAAGCGTTTTACATATTTTTGTTGTTGTGTGAGCAATAATTGAGAATCTTTATGACGTTGAATGTCATAGAACGAGCCTATAAAGCCGCTTTTTTCATCATAAACTAACCTTAACTCAAACCAGTTCATGAGCCCGATGCTGCTTTTAATTTGTATTTCTACACTGGGTGCCTGCTTTCCTTCTAGCAAACAACAGCTGTATGCGACAAAATGCATAATATCATCGCAATTCATTAACTTAGTAATATTGGAGCCAATTAATGAATCGATTGAGTAACCTAACTTCTTCTCCCAAGCTTCATTAATATAAGTAAAATTCAAATGTTTATCACACTCAAAAATACACTCATCTAAAATAGCTAATAGCTTTGCTTGACGTCGATTACTATTGGAAAGTTTTTCAACTAGTGCGTATTGGATTTGAACTTGTAGCTCATCATTATTATTCATGATCTCTCCAATACTTTATAAAAGTATTACTCTGACAAACTCGTACATAAAGAAGGGAAACCTTTTCACGGTAGAATGCTTGTTCAAAAGGAGTGCGTCTCGGTGTGCAGTCACTTAAAATAGTGGCATTAGAACCAAGTGCAACAGCAGTGCGCACAGTTGAATCAATACAGATAGAAGACACAGTACCCGCTAAAATTATATTAGTGGTCCCATGTTTTTTGATGTTTTCGGCTAAACCTATATGTGTAAAAGCATTTAAACTTCTTTTCCCAAATACCACCTCTATAATATTACTAAAAAGGTCTATCTGCTTAATGGTTTGAACACCGTACGAACCCGCTTTAAATGCCCCCACCGCAATGACTTTTAATATACCAATCGGATTTTTAAGCTCGCTATAGTTTTGCGTAAAGTGAATGGGTGTATTAATAACTAAAGCAAATTGCTCTGCGCAGAAGGTCAATAAATAGAGTGTATTTTCCCCCACGCCAGTAATTCTTGATGACTCTTCAACCCCGTCATACAAAATGCCTTTTGGCAAAAAGTAATTGTTTTGAAAACCAATTAAAATAGGTGCTGTCTTAGAGAAATCATCCATAACTCTCTCCTTATTAATCAATTTAAGAGGCTAACTGCCAAGGTTTAATAAATTTCTCAAGTACCGCTTTTGTCACTGGCTTCTGTAAATAGTGAGTAATTCCTTTATCAAACAACTCAGCTATTTGCTCATCGCCTGTTAACCCCGTTAAAATAACTTTAGGAGTATTGTTATTAGGTGTATTTTGCCTAACTAATTGCTGCGCCACATCGCTACCAAACATTCCTGGCATACGCTCATCTAAAAGTAGCAAGTCAAATGGTTCATTTTGAGCAAGTGTTAATGCACTGGCACCATTTTCTGCACACGTTACTAAGCAGCCCAGCATTTCAAGCATTACTTTTGTAGCAATTTGGCTCGGTAAGCTGTCGTCTGCTACTAATACCGATAAACGTGTTTGTGTGTGAAATGTTGTTAAAATAGTAATTAAGTCGGTATCAAAAAATGGCCAGCCTAATATTTTTTTAGATAGTTTATGAGCTTGGCTCAGCTCGTAAATGTCGTTAATAGAGCACAACTTTATGTGTGTATTTAAGCTGTCACTATTTAATTTATCAATTAATGCGTTACCACTAAGATGGCGTAAATCCTCTAGCTGTGCAGACTCTCTAAGCGTGCTATTAAATAATTTAAAATTTAAACCAAAACGATCGTGAGTATTAGCTGACATTTTCAAACAGCTTTTGAGTAACGCTTCGCAATCAGTTAAAACGTCTACATTTTGTCTAACATCAAGCGCTAAACTAACAGACTCTTTAGTTGCTAAGAGCCAGTGAAAATCCAACGTGTTTACTTGTTCAGAATCATCAATCTGATAGTGAATACTAACTCCCTGAATATTTGCTTCGAGCGTCAATAAAAAGCACTGTTTTACTGCTGCTAGCGCCGGAGTAAGAAACGCCTCGCATTGTGCAATCATTTGCTCTGGCGGAATTTGCAAACAGACGTAGTTACATTGCAACTTATTGATTAAGGTAATAGAGAATTTTTGACTTTGGGTTTCACAATATTTACCTATTACTCCTTGGATAATTTCTAAAACGTGACTATTAATATTCATAAAGCATTCTCGTTAAACCAATGTATAGCTCTACACCATCAAGTTATGTGCCATAAATTAATTCTTGTAAACACACTTGCATTCATAGACTTAAGTATTAGACAAACAGGGCTCTGGTTTTTCATTCGCATTTTGCAAATCATATTGCTATGCATAATATGATTTATGCTTTTATTAGAATGGTGCAATCGATTTTTTTCTCTTTAAATAATTTTCCATTCATTTAAACTGATATTAATCAAATTGAGGAGAAAGCTATGTTAACCGTAATTTTTGGCCGTGAAGGCTGTCCATTTTGTGTTCGTGCGAAAGATGTTGCTGAGCAATTATCAAATGAACGTGATGACTTTAAATTTCGTTACATCGACATAATTAAAGAAGGCATTAGTAAAGCCGACCTTGAAAAGTCAGCGGGTAAGCCTTGCCCTACTGTTCCACAAATTTTTGTAGACCAAAATCACATTGGTGGATTTACAGAATTTGAAGCTTACGCAAAAGAAAACCTAGGCTTGTATAAATAAGCTTTGTATTAAATATGTTAACCAGTTTAATAAACCCTACATTAAGCTGGTTGAATTTCGACCAACATCAAACACATACAAATTAGTTTCAATTTATACAAGCATTTGCCTCGCGAATCCTATATAATGCGCGCCTCTTTAAATTCGTTGAGGCGTATTAATGTCAGAACCAGTCACGTTTGAATCTCTAAATCTTTCTCCTGCAATTTTGAAGGCAGTTGAAGAGTTGGGTTACAAGACACCATCTGAAATCCAAGCTCAATGTATACCGTTATTGCTAGAAAGAAAGGACGTACTGGGACTAGCTCAAACGGGTACAGGTAAAACCGCAGCATTTGCACTGCCATTACTAAATAATATTGACCCGTCTGTGAAACAGCCACAGATCCTTGTACTCACACCAACACGTGAGCTTGCGATCCAAGTTGCTGAGGCATTCGAACAATATGCTAAACATGTTCGTGGTATTGAAGTATTGGCACTATATGGTGGCCAAAGCTACAGTATCCAATTAAGCGCACTTCGTCGTGGCGCTCAGGTTATTGTTGCAACTCCAGGTCGTTTAATCGATCACATTAACCGTGGCACTATCAAGTTTGATGCTCTACAAGCACTTGTACTTGATGAAGCCGATGAAATGTTACGTATGGGCTTTATCGATGATGTAGAAAGCATCATGGAAAAAACACCGCGCGAAAAGCAAACATGTCTTTTCTCTGCGACTATGCCTAAGCAAATTCAAAACATCAGCAGCAAGTATATGAACAATCCTGAACAGGTTCATATTTCTGCGCGTAACTCTACAGTATCATCTGTTGAGCAAGTGTTTTGGAATGCAAGCGTACATAAAAATAAAGCTATTGTTCGCTTCTTAGAAGCTGAACAGTATGAAGGTGCTATTGTTTTCGTACGTACGCGTAACGATACAGTACAACTTGCTGAGTTATTAGAGCGCGAAGGTTTCTCTGCTGCTCCACTTAATGGTGATATGAACCAGCAAGCACGTGAACGCACTGTAGAACGCTTAAAAAGCGGCATGCTAAATGTTGTTATTGCAACAGACGTTGCTGCTCGTGGTCTAGATGTTGACCGCTTAAGCTTAGTTATCAACTACGATATCCCACAAGATTCTGAAGCCTACGTTCACCGTATCGGCCGTACAGGTCGTGCTGGTCGTACTGGTAAAGCAATTTTATTCGTAAAACATAACGAACGTTATTTACTTAAAAATATCATTCGTCATACGAAGTCTGAAATTGCACAAGTTGAATTACCAACTGCAAAAATCGTTGAAGAAAAACGTATTGAAGCGTTACAAGCAAAATTAACTATTGCGCTTGAAAACAAAGATATTACATTCTTTAACGAGATAGCTACTAACATGGCTGAAAAACTTGAACTTCCTCTTGAAAGCTTAGCGGGTGCGTTACTGTGTTTAGCACAGCAACAGTCTCCAATTAAAGTTGAAGAAGTTAAGATTCAACCTCGTGAACGTAACGAGCGTAACGATCGCAACCCACGTAGTAACGACCGCAATGATCGCGGTGGTGACCGTGGACGTCGTAACGAACGTGGCGGCGAACGTGGTGGTGAACGCGCTGAGCGTAAACCTCGCGAACGTAACAGTCGTGATGCAGGCCCTATGGATACTTACCGTATCGAAGTAGGTCGTGAACACGGTGTTCAGGTTAAGAACATTGTTGGTGCTATCGCTAACGAAGCTGACATCTCAAGCAAGTTTATTGGTGATATTCGTTTACACGACAATCACAGTACGGTTCAATTACCGCAAAACATGCCTAAAGATGTACTTGATCATTTCCAAAAAGTGTTTATTTGCAAACGTCCTATGGGCTTAACAATTACACAAGATCAAGGCCCTGCTGAGCCACGTGCAGAACGCTCTGAGCGTCCAGCTGGTGACAAAAAGCGCACCTTTAGTAAAGATAAAGACGATAGCCAACGCGGTGATAAGCGTACTGGCCCTCGTAAAGAACGTCGCCCAGTAAGCTTCACAGCTAAATAAGCAACGACTCTTTAATAAAAAAACCTTGCCACGAAAGTGACAAGGTTTTTTTGTTTTTAAGCTGCTGCTACAGTGAAAACAAAGTAAACTTTCGCGTCAATTCAATAGCGGCTTGAGATAGTTTTTTTAGCCTGAGTTCGGGTTGCTTAATGCCTATAAATACATTTCTCTGATTTTTAAAATAACAAAAATTCTGTAAACTAGACAAAGGCTATAGTTCACGGACGAATTAAAAATTGAAAAAGATTTACGACAACTTGCTCCTTGTAGCAATAATACTCCCCATTTTATTATGCATCACTCTTCCTATTTTAATGGACTTTACAGATCCACCATTCATCTCAAATGAACTATACGACGTTGTTTTCTTTATAACCCTCCCTATTATCTGTTGTGCGCTATTTATCTATCTAAATATACTTATATTCAATAAATATAAACGCTGCAGTAAATATAGAGAATCACTTAAATACAATTTCTCAGATACTAAAATAAAATTAGCATCCATTTTCATGTACCCATTATCCCCTTTATTAATCTATGGAATACTCTATATTTTTATCTCTGATCCTATTAAATTATGGGCTTACTACACGCAAGGCGACTATTGGTATAAAGAATACATCCTGACCGATGTACAAGAGTGTGGCACTGAGTATGAAGATAGCTGTACTCGTTTATACTTCAAAGACCCTAAAACGAATAAGATTCATGATTTTAGGTGGTATGACGATAAGTCTACAATAATGAACAACAAAAATGATTATGTGTATATTGTTGGTGAGACCAGCTTATTTGGCTATATAGTGAGAGATTTAGAAAGGTAACTTAGACTTACTTTTACATTACAGGACTTTTATTTAAAAACCTCACTCAAGTGAGTGAGGTTCATAAAGGTTTAGGTTAAGGCAATGCTGGATAAATGTAGCTTGCATCTAAACCTAGTGGAATACCAAGTGCCCAGTAACCTAATAAAAAGATACTCCAGCCAATCATAAAGGCGATTGAGTACGGTAGCATAATAGCAATTAAAGTACCTATACCTGTGCCTTTCACATACTTTTGACAGTAAACCACCACTAATGGGAAATAAGGCATTAACGGTGTAATAATATTAGAACTTGAGTCACCTACACGATAAGCGGCTTGAGTTAAGTCTGGCGAAATGCCAAGTTGCATTAACATCGGTACAAAAATAGGGCCAAGTAACGCCCATTTTGCTGAACTTGAACCTACAAACAAGTTAACAAAGCCAGTTAAAAAGATAATGCCCACAACCGTTACTGCACTTGGCAATTCCATTGCCTTTAATAACTGCGCACCTTCGATTGCGAGTAATGCACCTAAATTTGATTTACTAAATGCAGCAATAAATAGCGAACAAAAAAACGCCATGACGATATAATATGCCATGCCGCTCATCGCTTTACTCATAGCATCAATCATATCTTTTGAAGTTTTAAAGGTACCTACCGTAAAACCATATACAGTGCCAGGTAGCCAAAAAAGTAAAAATATTAATGGTACAATAGATTGCATTAAAGGAGAGCTAAAATTAGTAAGGGATCCGTCACTACTGCGCATTGCAGAATCGTCTGGAGCAGAGACAAATGCTAATAACGCAAGCCCTGCAATCATCACGGTACTGGCTATATAAAAGGCACGTTTTTCATCACTACTTGCATCTTCAAATACAGGTAAATCCTCTTTAGCACCATCAACCGCTGTTTTTTGTAAACGTGGTTCAATAATTTTATCGGTGATGTACCAGCCCAATGCCACAATAAATAAGCTAGATGCTGAAGCAAATGCCCAGTTATTTAATGGGTTAATTGTCATTGCAGGATTAATTATTTGCGCCGCACTTTGGGTAAAGCTTTGTAGTAATGGATCAATCCCTGATGGAATAAAGTTAGCCCCAAAACCACCACTGACTCCTGCAAATGCAGCTGCAATACCCGCAAGCGGATGGCGTCCTGCAGCATAAAATATAACACCGGCAAGTGGAATAACTAATACATAACCTGCGTCAGTAGCGGTATGGCTCACAATGGCCACTAAAATGATTGAAGGCGTTAATAGCTTTTTAGGAGTAACTTTAAGCATTAACTTAAGGCCGGTATTAATGAAGCCCGAATGCTCTGCAACACCTACACCTAACATAGCTACTAAAACGACACCTAAGGGAGCGAAGCCAGTAAAGGTTTTTACCATAGAGGATAAAAAGGTAGCGAGCGAATCACTTGCCAGCATATTATTAATAATAATCGCTTCACCGGTACGTGGATCTATTGCATCAAAGCTTACACCTGAAAACCACCACGACAAAAACCAAATTAATAACATTGCAAACAGAAATATTACGGCTGGATCTGGAAGCTTATTGCCAACCCGCTCAACAAAATTTAAAAAACGCGCAACAACCCCTGAAGGTAAAGCGTCGTGATTATTATTCATTTTTATTGTTCCTAAAATTTATTTTAGTAACAATATCGCATAAAAACAAAACAGTAAATTAACATGAAAATCTGCTTTAAAAGTTTTGGACACAAAAAAACACGATAGTGATAAACAAATCGTGTTTTTTGTATCACTTAGGGTTAAGCGAGGGCTTTAACTTCTTCCCACAAGCGTGCAACTAATGTCTTATCTTCTTCGTTAAGCTCGCCGTTGCGATATGCTTTTACTAAGCTTTGCTCTACAGTTTCGTTTAGCTCATCTATACTGATTGTCAGCTTTTCTACTTCGGCATAACCAACTGCAAGATCAAAATGACCTCGTAAATAGCCGCCTGCAAATAACTCATCGTCAGTTGCTTTTATTACTAAATCATCGAAGTACTGCTGGGCTGCATCGATATAGTTCACTAAACTCATTTATTAATCTCCTGGTTTTGCAAAGCACCTGTATTTTCAATGTTGTGGTGCCCTACTGCATACATAATATGGTCGTTAAATCCGGTGGTTACTTTAATATAACCGGTTAATTCATCATCTAATTCGCCATCGCCTGTATCACAAATAAGGGGGCGACCATTAAGCGCTTGTAGTTTTGTTTTAGTTGCTACTACAATAATATTTTCTTTGCCAATTGCACGTATAAGCACGGGGCTTAATTGCTGATTACCACGACCAAATATATGTCCTTGCCCGCCAATTAGGGTAATTACCAATTTAGTACTTTGCTCATGAGTAAGCTCAAGTAATTGCTTAGCCATTAAATCTTGGGCAACTATGGTTTGATCTTTTATTAAATCAACGCCAAGCAATGTATTCTCAAGTCCCATTTCTTCCATTATGGCTTCAACGGTTGAGCCGCTACCCATAATATAAAATGTGTCTTCATCCATTTGCGATACAACATGCGCAGCAATATCAGCTAGTACGAGTTCGTCGGTTTCTTTACCGCCATTTTTGACAGCTTGCATATAACGTACTTCGCTGGGTGTTTGCATTTCGCCGTAGCGCTTTGCTTTTACTGTGCCTTGTCTGAAAGCATCTTCATCTATATCCATTACATCTGCATCAGCTAAGGTAACTAACTCACCTTTAACCAGCATTTCGACTACGCGCCCTGCTGCTTTGGGTGTAATGGCGTATACACCAGAATGAATTTTACAGCCTGCAGGAATACCAAGTACGGGAATGGTATCTTCGATTGCATGGCAAATATTACGCGCTGTACCATCGCCTCCAGCAAATAAAACTAAATCAACACCAAAGTCTTTAAGTACTTTTGCTGCTTGTTCTGTGTCATCTGGGGTTGTTATTACTTCAGAGTTGTATACAACCTCTACATTAAAGCCCAAGGCTTTTGCTGTTTGCTCACCCATGTCACCGTTAACGGTGTAAATGATTAAGCGTTCTTTATAAGGCAATAGCACTTCAAGCGCTGCTTTTGTGCGACTATTTGCTTTGGGTTCTGCACCTAATTCGATTGCTTTAGCGGCTGTGTGTGCGCCATCACTACCTTTTAAAGCAACTGTTCCGCCTAAACCCGCTACTGGGTTTACAATTAAACCTAATTTAAACGCCATTACAAAGCTCCTTCGGATGTTGCCAATTAAATTGCTGCGCTGTTAATGGCCACTGTGTATTATAAAAATCAGAGAGTGCTTTTAAAAGTGACTCTGTACGAGAGTTAAAGCCATTTTCGATTAACGATAATACACGTGCATGTACTCGCTGCTGAAAATCAAACCGACATGTTTGCTCGCCGTTTAAGTTATCCACCGACACATTAAAAGTAAACCCTGCTGCGGTGCTTAATAACCACTCTATAGCTTGGGGCTTTACTTCTACGTTTTCAAACTCAGCTTGTTTTTGTTTGTCGCGCCCATCAGGACAATACCAATAGCCGTAATCTTCTAATAAACGACGTTCATCGCCTGCAACCAACCAGTGTGCAACCTCATGTAATGCACTAGCATAAAAACCATGCGCAAATACAACTTGGTGATATGGCACGTGCCCTGTTGCTGGTAAATACACAGGTTCAAAATCGCCTTTTATCAGACATGTATTATGACTTTGATAAAAAGTGCGTTCAAAAATTGAAATTAGATCAGCTATTTGATGCATAAAATTAGGCTAATTTTTCTCGGTTGCAGCGCTATTTTGCGCAGTAAAAACGAGACGAATTGTACGGGCTTTTACAACTAAAGTAAAAATAAGGCGTGATAGTAAAATATAAGCGGACTAATCTTTCACTTTATTGATATTTTTAATAATACCTAAACAGTAAAGAGTATTGGCAAGTTCTTTACGCTGCGTTTTTTCACTAGAGGTTTTATTGGCTAAGCTAGTTAACATATCGTATCGTTTACGTAGAGTTAGTATATATCTGGCATGTCTACGGCATTCAAAGCAATGAGTACAGTGTGAATCGACCCAAAATCTTAATGTTTCAAACCAATATTGCTGCTCTTGAGCAAAAAAAATAAATGCCTTAGAGCAAGTCCCGCACTTCTCTTCAATATCAACATAAAGTGCCCGAGGATAAATGGCATAGTTTTGCTTTTTTATATCAGCCAATATTACCGTATTAGGGAAGTATTTAAGGCTCGAGTAACGCCAGTGCGCATTCTCTATCGCCTCTATTGTCACTGGGGTATTGGTAGTTATTGGTGTATTGCCATACCTTGGGTGATTTAGATACATGAGCTGCCTAGTTTAAACTTATGATTTTAAGGCATAAAACATGCCATATAAAAAACAATAATTATACAGGCGTTCCTGCTTCATCACACTCTACAATATCGGTCTCGGTTAATGCCTGAGTGATCCATGCTTGCAATACTGGGCAGCGCATAACAAAGTCACAATATTGCTGTGCCTCTGGCGATAACGTAATTTGATAGGTTTTTAAGCGCAGTACAACAGGCACATACATGGCATCAGCAATACTAAAGTCACCAAAAAACCACTCATTTGGAAACACATCTTGTTGCTGTGCAAATATCTCGTCTATACGGGCTATGTCTTTTAATGCTTCGCTCGATAAGTCTACTTTACGGGTAGCTCTTATATTCATTGGCATTTCGCTGCGCAACGCCATAAAGCCTGAATGCATTTCAGCGCTTAGCGCACGCGCTTTAGCTCTTTGGGTAATATATTTTGGCCATGCAGCGCCCGATAAGTAAGCATCGTTAATATATTCACAAATTGCTAGCGAATCCCATACCTGTAAATCGCCATCAATTAACGCTGGAACTTTTTGCAAAGCAAAGGTCTTTTTTAGTTCATTGTAAAAGTCGGGGGTGTCGAGTACCAGCTGGGTTTCACTAAACTCAACATCAAATTTACTCATTAAATACCATGCGCGTAATGACCAGCTAGAGTAGTTTTTATTACCGATAAATAATTGCATATTGTAGATACCAAAGTGAATAGACGCTCCTACCTTACTAGGTGATTTAACAACCAACAACATTTTGTTTAAAGTCTCTTTGCTAACTGTTACTTAAAGCTATTAATTACTCACTTAACTGCTTGTTTAAATGCTTTTTTAATAGTTGTGTATTACGCGTGTTAGCTTTAAAAAAGGCATCAAAAATATCACCAAAAAATGGCACTAAACCGCCCACAAAGTCTATGAGCATATTGATAATCATCTTAGTTTTTATACGTTTACTCACACCTAAACGCTGCGCTTCTATCAGCACATAACTTGATAAAATTAGCCCTGCGGCATCACCTATAACGGGAATTAAACCAATCACAGCCTCCAAACCTATATTAAATTTAGTAAAAGGAATGCCAATGCTGCTATCAGTTAACTTACTGAATCGCTCTAAGCGGGCTATTGCAGCTTGGGCTTTTATTTGTGAGTGTTCATTAATATTATCGTTCATGATTACTACCCTCCTTCTTGCAGTATATAGGGCCTACTTGAACAACTCCTGAAAGGCTTTAAACTAAATTACAGACATAAAAAAACGCGGTAATCCGCGTTTTTTTATAATTATAAATACTTACACAGAGCCGTTAATTGGCCCGTGTTCGTGGTTTACATGTGGATTTTGTCCGCGTTGGCGCAGTAAATGATCCATTAATGTAATAGCCATCATTGCCTCAGCAATCGGGATTGCACGAATGCCAACACACGGATCGTGACGACCTTTGGTGATCATCTCAACCGCTTCGTTGCTTGTATTAATGCTGTTACCTGGGATGGTAATGCTCGACGTTGGTTTTAGCGCAATAGAAGCAATAATATCTTGCCCTGTCGAAATACCCGCAAGTACGCCACCTGCATGGTTTGATGTAAAACCTTCAGGGGTTAGCTCGTCGCGATGCTCAGAGCCTTTTTGCTCAACTACATCAAAGCCATCACCAATTTCCACGCCTTTAACTGCATTAATACTCATTAATGAGTGTGCAAGTTCGGCATCAAGGCGGTCAAATACTGGCTCACCAAGGCCTACTGGTACGTTGCTTGCCACTACTTTTACTTTAGCGCCAACTGAGTCACCTTGCTTTTTAAGGTCACGCATATATTCGTCAAGCGCTTCAAGCTTACTTGCATCAGGGAAGAAGAATAAGTTATTTTCAACTTCGTCCCAATCAAACGTTTCCGCCTTAATAGGACCTAGCTGGCTTAAACATGCTTTAACTTCAATACCATGAAATTGCTTTAAGTATTTTTTAGCAATAGCACCTGCCGCTACGCGTATTGCGGTTTCGCGTGCAGATGAACGACCGCCACCGCGATAGTCGCGCAAGCCGTACTTATGCCAATACGTGTAATCGCCATGACCTGGGCGAAATACATCTTTAATTTTGCCGTAATCTTGCGAGCGTTGATCGGTATTTTCAATCAATAAACCAATGCTGGTACCTGTGGTTTTACCTTCAAAAACGCCTGCTAATATTTTTATTTGATCGCTTTCACGGCGCTGCGTTGTATAACGGCTTTGGCCTGGTTTTCGGCGATCTAAATCAATTTGTAAGTCGGCCTCTGTGATTTCAAGACCTGCGGGAGTACCATCAACAACGCCGCCTAATGCAACGCCGTGGCTCTCACCAAAGGTGGACACTTTAAATAACTGTCCAATGCTATTACCTGCCATTAACTTTCCTCATTCCTAATGACTACCAATAGCCAAGCACACGGCTTGGCTATTCATTTTTTACTTATTTTGCAAAATACTCATCTAGCTGCTTTTTGCTAATTACAAATACACCTAAGCCGCCTTGTTCAAATTCAATCCATTCAAACGGCGCGCCCGGATACAGTGCATCCATATGTACCATAGAGTTACCAACTTCTACAAATAACAAACCGTTATCAGTTAGGTGTTCACTCGCTTCACTTAAAATAGTACGGGTTACATCTAAACCATCGTGGCCTGATGCAAGTCCAAGCTCTGGCTCATGATGAAATTCACGTGGCAGGTCAGCCATATCTTCTGCATCAACATACGGTGGGTTTGCAACTATTAGGTCGTATTTTTGACCTGGTACACCGCTAAATACATCGGACTGAATGGGTAACACACGATCACTTAACATGTAATCGTTAATGTTAATATCTGTCACTTCAAGCGCTTCATACGATATATCTACCGCATCAACTTGTGCTTCCTCAAAAGCTTGAGCAAGTGCAATTGCGATACAACCCGACCCCGTACATAAATCTAATATGCGGTTGACCGATTGTGGCTCTTCAAGCCAGGGTGTAAAGCGGTTGCTGATAAGCTCAGCAAACGGTGAGCGAGGTATAAGTACACGTTCATCCACATAAAATGGCATACCCGCAAACCATGCAATGTTTGTTAAGTAAGGTACTGGTGTGCAGTCGTTAATACGTTCTGCAATAAGACCCGCAAGTCGGTTTTTTTCTGTGCTTGTTAAACGCGCGTGCATTAATTCTTTTGGCGCATCAACAGGCAAGCTAAGCGCAGGCAGTAATAAGCTTACAGCTTCATCCCATGCGTTATCTGTACCGTGTCCAAAAAATATACTACTACTTGCAAATTGGCTTGTAGTCCAACGTAACCAGTCATGTAAAGTTGACAGTTCTGCAACGGCTTCTTCGAGTGTTGCTTCTTCTATTTGTAAATCGCTCATATATTTTTACCTGTATTAGCTTACTGACTGTTTTGAGTCTTTAAGACGATTGCATTGCCTATCTGCGCTGGGCAAATTACAATTGCCCCTCATTTAAGTATTGTACCGCCTTTTGCGCTGCGTTTTTACGTTTTTTTGTTTAGGTAATAGTTATGAAAAAAGACACTCCATCACATTCGTCCCTAAGCAATGACGACATAAGCTTATTTCGTCAAACGATCACAGGCGCCAAAGTATTTAAACAAGATACTCATCGTTTTGATACAAAGCCTAAGGTGTCACAAGCTAAGCAATTTGCCCAGCAAAAAAAGCAGGCTCAATCTGAATTTTTCTTCTCAGACGTTTATATTCCCGATATAGACACCCACGGCACGGTTAAATATGTAAAACCAGGCCAAGATACCTTCCTAGCTAAACAGCTTCGCCGTGGTGACTTTGCACCCGATTTGACGCTAGATTTACATGGCTTAAATAAAGAACTTGCTAAAGATGAACTCGCTGGACTCATTCACGAATGTAAAAAGCAGCATTACTATTGTGCATGTGTAGTGCACGGTATTGGCGGCGGCGTACTAAAGCACAAAGTGCCTCAGTACTTAGTACAGCACCCTGACGTAATAGCGATGCACCAAGCCCCTCTCGAATATGGTGGTAGAGGCGCTGTACTCATACTAATTAATTTACCGCAAAGTGATGAATTTAGACGCTAACTATAGCTATTACTAGGATGTAACTACGTGCATATTTTTTCAATTATTTTTCCGCTCATTTTTATTGTGGCGTTTGGTTACAGCTGTTGCCGATTAAAATTTTTCGAAAAGCAGCATATTGCAGGCTTAAGTAAATTTACTTTTTATATTAGTTTGCCTGCTTTTTTATTGTTAAATATGTCGCAAATTAACTTACAGCAAAGCATTAGCCTTTTTGCATTTTTGAGTTTTTACATACCGGTTCTGAGTGTATTTGGGGTGGGTATTTTAATTGACCGCTTTTATTTAAATAAAAAGTATTTAAAAAATTACCAACAACACGGCGTCTTTGGACTTGCTTCTAGCTATTCAAATATGGTGTTAGTGGGTATTCCTATTGTTATTGCATCGCTTGGCAAAGAGATGATAGCCATTGCGTTTATGATCATTACTTTTCATAGCACATTGTTATTTGCACTTACTTTTTTAATAGGCGCTAAAGGCAGTAGCGATAAATTTTCGTGGTCGCATTTTGGGAAAAGTATGGTGTTAAATCCAATAGTACTGAGTATTGGATGCGGGCTTATATTAAACATATTAGGAGTAACACTGTTCACCGACTTAGCAAATAGTTTGGAGCTATTAGCTAAACCAGCAATTGCCTGTGCACTATTTGTACTTGGTGCAAACTTAGCTTTTTATAAAATATCAGCAAATTGGCAACCCGCGTTAATAGCATCAATTTTAAAAATATTTTTATTGCCTGCGCTAGTTTTATTGGTAGGCACTTATGTATTTAAACTAGACACGCAAATACTCAATGTATTAGTGCTTTTGAGCGCATCCCCTGTTGGCGTAAATGCTTATCTTATTGCGAGTCAAATAAAGCAGCATGAAGCTACTCTTGCTGGGGCTGTCGTACTTTCTACTATATTAAGTGTTATTAGCTTTACGTTTTGGCTAGCTGTATTACTTTAGCTTACAAACCGCCGGCTACATCAACAAAACTACCCGTTGTAAAAGAAGCGTGCTCCGAAGCTAAAAAGTAAATTGCTGCAGCAACTTCTTCGGGTGTACCGCCTCTGCCAAGGGGTAATTTACTTTTAAGACGATCGACTCGATTTTTTTCGCCGCCATCACTATGCATATCAGTGTAAATAAGCCCAGGTCTAACCGAGTTAACTCGAATACCTTTACTTGCCACCTCTTTTGCCAAGCCAATAGTAAATGTGTCCATTGCACCTTTAGATGCTGCATAATCAATGTACTCATTAGGAGAGCCCGTTTTAGCGGCCCCCGATGAAACATTAACAATACTACCGCTATTTCCCATTCGCTTTATTGCCTCACGGCTACATAAAAAAGCACTGGTAATATTTGTAGTCAAAACTTCGTTTATGCGCTCAGCACTCATTTCTAACAAAGGCATTTGTGGTTTTAAAATACCGGCGTTATTTATTAGTACATCAAGTTGACCAAAGACTTTATCTATATGCATAAATAAAGCTAAAACGTCAGCCTCTAGTGACACGTCACCTTGAATTACTTCAGCCTCAACGCCTAATTGCTTTACTTTTTCTGCCACCAATATTGCACTAGCTAAATCTGCTTTATAATTAATGCAAACATTATAACCGTGCTTTGCAAAATATAATGCGGTAGCTGCGCCAATACCTCGACTAGAGCCAGTGATGAGTACAACGGGGGAGCGAGTCATTAAAGCTATTATTCTTTTAAAGCTGCAACGACTGAAATTTCAACAAGCAGTGCATCACGTGCCATTTTAGCTTCTACGCAGGCACGTGCTGGTGCATAACCCTCGGTTACCCACGCATCCCATACTGCATTCATATCAGCAAAGTATTCCATGCTCTTTACATAAATAGTCGCGCTAAGCATATGTTCTTTTGAACTTCCCGCTTCATTAAGCAATGCCTCTACTTTATCAAGCATAGTTTGAGTTTGTTCTTTGATATCTTTTTGTGCGTCGGCGCATACCTGCCCACATAAATACACAGTGCCGTTATGTTTTACAATGCGGCTCATGCGCGCACCTGTTTGTAAACGTTCTATTGTCATTTTACTTTACTCAATTATTTATATTTAAACGTTTTCTGGGGCATTTATACTTAAATAACTACTACGCTGGGTTTGCTCATCGTAACTAATAACAGCAACAGCACCCGTATTAAAAATGGGCATATTGCCAGGGCTTAACTGGTCCACTAAATAACTTACAATAGGCATATGTGATACAACAAGCCATGTATTGCATTGGGGGTGAGTAGCAATAAGTGTTTCGATGTAGTCAGCAGCAATTTGAGGTTTACCTTCGGGAATTATATCAGACGTGGTTTCGCTAAATTTAAATACGTTATTTTTAGCCACACCTGCAGCTGTTTGCTGTGCTCGAATGTAAGGACTAACTAACAGTGCATCAGGGTAATGTGCTTTACTGAGCCAAAGGCCCATTTTTTCAGCTTCATCGTGCCCTGCTTGGGTTAAATTTCTACCTGCATCATCAGCCTGCATGGGTGTTGCTTCGCCGTGGCGCATTATTAGGATTGTTTTCATAAAAAATCAACCGATTAAAGAATATAAAACAGTAGCCAGTTTGCCCGTTTGTCAGCTATATTAACAATATAAATCTATTTATTTCTAAAATAGTTCTTTCATGAGATTCAGGTAAATCTTTAAGCTGTACTTCGCTTTCCTGAAGCCATCATCTGTTGTTAACAAGTAAACGTTTAGTTTCAGGAGCATCATTTGAATATCAGCCGCAATGATAACAGAGCATACCGCGCCTTTACACTGGACAATGGTCTAAAAGTACTATTAGTGCAAGATAAAGATTCTACAAAAGCGGCAGCATCAATGGCAGTTAACGCCGGACATTTTGACGACCCTCTTGATAGGCAAGGCCTAGCACACTTTTTAGAGCACATGCTTTTTTTAGGCACTGACCAGTATCCAGATTCAGGTAGTTTTAATAATTTTGTTTCGCAAGCTGGCGGCAACACCAATGCGTGGACCGGCACTGAGCATACCTGTTACTTTTTTGATATTAACAATCAAGAATTTGAACAAGCACTTACCCAATTTAGCCGCTTTTTTATTGCGCCTCTTTTAAATTCAGCCGAAACAGAAAAAGAACGTAACGCAATTGAAGCCGAGTTTAAACTAAAAATAAAAGACGACGGTCGCCGTATTTATCAAGCCCATAAAGAAACGGTAAATCCAGCTCATCCATTTGCTAAATTTTCTGTAGGAAACCTACAAACCTTAGCTGACAGAGAGCGCTGTATTAGTGATGAGCTTCGTGACTTTTTTAATAGCCAGTACCAAGCTCAGTGGATGACCTTAGTTATTTGCGCAAACGAAACACTAGACACACTACAAAGCTGGACTCAAACTTACTTTGGCGCAATTAACGGCAACAAAAACCTTAAAAAGCCAGAGATCAGTGAGCCACTTTATCGTAAACAAGACATAGGAAAAATACTCCATATTGAGCCACATAAGCATATGCAAAAACTTATTATAAGTTTTGCTATGCCTAATATTGACGACTTTTATCGCCATAAAACAGTAAGTTTTATTGCCCACTTACTTGGCTATGAAGGCGCGGGTTCTCTTTATTCTATTTTAAAAGAACAAGGCTGGATCAATGCACTTTCTGCTGGCGGTGGTATTAATGGCAGCAACTTCAAAGATTTTAATATTAGCTTAGCGCTTACCGATGAGGGTATTGAATACTTCGAAGACATTATTGAAATGGTGTTTGAATACATTTGTTTAATTAACGATAACACCGAAAAATTGCCGCGCTTATATCAAGATAAAAAAAATCTATTACAAATAGCATTCGATAACCAAGAAAAATCACGCTTAATTGATTGGGTCAGTAATTTAAGCATTAATATGCAGCATTACGACGAAGCAAATTACGTGCAAGGCGACTATTTAATGGAAGGCTTTAAAAAAGCGACCCACGAAATGGCCATGCAGTGGTTAACGCCACATAATATGCGCATCGTACTTATACATCCAGATGTAGAGCCTGAACATAAAACGGCATGGTACAACACACCATATAAAGTAGAACATATTTCACCTAGTTGGCTTGATGCCCTTAGCGAGATAAATAAGCCGTTGAGCGAAATGCTGCTACCTACAGCTAATCCTTATTTAACAAAAGAAGTGGTGTTATTTGATGTCGTAAAACCACAAACAAAACCCGAGTTATTAGTAAAAGAACCCGGTTTTGACTTTTGGTTTAAACAAGACAACACATTTCGTGTTGCTAAAGGCCATTTTTATTTGGCCATGGATTCTGATTTTGCCGTAAAAGATGTAAAACATATGGCACTCACCCGCTTATTTACAGATTTATTTATGGATAGTGTGGGCGAGCAATTTTATCCAGCAGAACTTGCGGGACTTAGCTACCACTTAACCTCGCATCAAGGTGGATTAACTCTACATACTGCGGGGCTTTCATCTAGCCAGTTAGAGCTTGTTGATCAATTAATAGATGCTTTATTTAATGTAGAGATCTGTGCAAAACGCTTTGCTGAATATAAAAAACAGCTTGTAAGGCATTGGCGCAATAGCAACCAAAACAAACCAGTCAGTGAGTTATTTAGCATTTTAGGCGCAAAAATAATGCCTTGGAACCCACAACCTGGGGAGCTTGCATCGGCATTAAAAAACACCTGTTTTCAGCAATTTAATGAGTTCAGAACAGACTTTTTTAAAGCACTACATGTTGAATCATTTTTACATGGTAACTGGCAGCAAAGTGATGCAATAGCCTTTCAAAAAAAGGTCGCAAATCACTTAAAAAACGCAACCATAATTGAAGATTTAAGACGCCCTCTTTTTGAAATTAAAAAAGTAACTCGCTACGAGTTAGAGCTTCCTTGTAACGACCATGCAATGGTTATTTACTATCAAGCGCAAACGGATTGCGTGGCCGAAAAAGTAAAAATGATGGCGTTAAATCATTTAATTAATCAAGATTACTTTAATGAATTACGAACTACACAGCAACTTGGTTATTTAGTAGGCGCAGGTTATGCACCATTTAACACGCGTGCTGGTATAGCATTTTATGTGCAGTCACCTAAGTTTGATGCAAAAACTTTATTGCATCGACATAACCGTTTTATTAAAAACTACCTTGATAACATTGATGCACTTGATGAAAACGATTGGCAACAGCAAAAACACGGCCTTAGTACTCATATTGCAGAAAAAGATAAAAACCTGCGCCTACGCTCACAACGGTTATGGCTTGCTATAGGTAATAGAGATCATGAATTTCATATGCAACAACGACTTTTAGATGCCTTAAATGCGCTAACCCTAAAAGAACTAAAAGTTTATGCACTAAGCCTATTTGATGATAATAGACCAAGATATGAGCTTTTAAGCTCGGCAAAAGTCAATAAATCTCAAAATATGCCCGTTTACTCTCAATCTCTTTGACACTAGGTTTAGCTTGTTTTAAATTATCATTTGTAAATTAGAAGTAATAAAAAAATGATAAAAATAATAATAAAACTAAGCATGCTTGTAGTACTTGCTTACTCATTTGAGCTTTTTGCCTTTGAGTCATCATTTAATTACAACTCCGACAATATACTTATACTAGCAAGCGCCATTATAGCGCTTGCTTTGCCCTACCTGTTATTTGTAATCCACAAACTTAGACGCTCACGTCGTCAACTCCGTCTTTCGGAAAAACGCCTTAAAAGTACTGTAGAAGGTAGCGGCGATACACTTTGGGACTGGAACATAAAAACAGGCGAAGTTATTCGTATTAACGATAAGTACTTAATGGATTCGACTACCTTAATGGGGTTTCCGCCAAACAAAGGCCTTATTCACCCTCACGATATTAATAACGTTGAGCACTTGTTAAAAGTACACTTTGCAGAGCAGTCTGCTTTTTTTGAAGCCACCTACCGAATCAAAGATACATTTGGTCGTTGGCATTGGGTACTCGATCGCGGAAAAATAATTGAAAAAGACGCCAACTTATCACCCCTTAGAATGACAGGTACCGTTCGCGATATATCACAGTTAAAATCAACGGAAGAGCGCTTAAACCTTTTTGCTAAATGTGTTGAATCTCTCACTGACGCCTTAGCAATTTACGATAAAAACTTTAAACTGGTTGATATAAACCCGAGTTTTTTAACCTTGTTTGGTGGCGTACGCGAGCAATACTTAGGAAAAGATTTCAACCTATCTGGGTATGAGCCAAGCTACACAAACAGAATTATTGAAATAGTAAAAGAGCGCGAACATATCCAACAAGAAGTGAAGCTTCGTAATAGTGAGCGTGTTTTATTGCCTATAGAAATATCGATAGATGAAATTAAAAACGATCAAAATCAAATAACTAATTATGTCGTTGTTTATTCAGATTTAACAGAGCGTAAAAAAGCCGAATCGCAGTTACATAACTTATCGAATCGAGATCGCACAACTAGTCTGCCTAACCGAAATTTATTTTTTACTGATTTGCAAAAGCTAGTAAAGCTCAACTCGCATCACGCCTTGCTTGTATTCGATTTAGATAACTTTAAAAAAATAAATGACTCGTTAGGGCATCAACTAGGTGACAGCTTATTAGCTAAACTAGCAATGCGCTTAAATAAACTAACCCGCGAAAATGATGTATTTTATCGTTTAGGCGGCGATGAGTTTGCTCTTGTAATGTCTGACACTAACGACATACATGTAATTACACGTATGGCAAAACAGTTTTTAGCAGCCATTGCTACACCATTTAAAATGGCTGGCCACGAACTGGCAATCACCTCAAGTGTAGGCATTGTATTATTTCCAGAAGACGGTAATACGCCTGAACTGCTCCTAAAAAATGCAGATACCGCGATGTATCATGCTAAAAAGAAAGGTAATAGCTACCTATTTTTTAACGACACGATGAACCGTCAAGCCGTTAAACGACTGCAAATAGAAAACCTTATGCGCTTTGGTTTAAAAGAAGATCATTTTGAAGTGTACTACCAACCAAAAATGAATATTCGCACAGGCAAGCTAACCGGAATGGAAGCATTAGTACGCTTTATTACACCCAAAAAAGGTATTATTAGCCCAGGCGTGTTTATACCCATAGCCGAGGAAACGGGCCAAATAATTGAAATTGGCGAAGTTGTATTAAACAAAGCCTGCAGAGACGTAAAAGAATGGCTAGATAGCGGTTTATTTAGCGGCCGAGTAGCTGTCAACTTATCAGCAAAGCAATTTAGCCTCCCCGATTTAACTTCTCGTATTGACGTTATTTTGCAAAAAAACGAATTACCTTCTTACTTTTT
>NZ_PJBR01000053.1:0-22359 GCF_002863625.1 Pseudoalteromonas sp. MelDa3
TTATTAGCTTATATTGTTATTTTTTCAGCCTACTCCCTAACTAGCTTTCCTCCCCTACAAGTTCAAAATAATGTTTACGGTTTTACAACTGATTTTATTAATTTAATTGTTCTTATTTTTTTATTTTGGATGGTTCAGTGCTCCAAACTTTCAAAGCTTGCATATACATTTTCGACTCTCGGATTAATGCTCTGGTCCATGGGTAATACAGCTGATTTAATCGATGAGATAGTGATACAGCCTTACTGGGTAAGTATTTATTTTGAAGATTTATGCAGAACCAGCGGCATGCTTTTAACTTCCTATGGTTTATTTAAAACGATGCGCTTTGTACAAAGTATTAATAATCGATTAGCGCGTGAGCTAATCATTGACGATTTAACTAAGGTACATAACAGACGTTATTTTTATCAGCACGCTAAAGATACTCAGCACTCACCTTACGTTATTTTAATTGTAGATATAGACCACTTTAAAGCAATTAATGATGAATTTGGTCATGATGTTGGTGATGTAGTGCTTAAAGAACTAGCAACTAAATACGACAATGCTTTTACGCACCAAAACAAATTTGCTCGCCTCGGTGGTGAAGAATTTGGTGGCTACTTGCCTACCAATAATATGACGCAAGCGTGTGATTTCTCGCAGCAATTAATTGATCTTGCGCACACCATAAATGTTCAAAATTCTCGCCACTTAACAGTAAGTATAGGTGTTGCAATGCAAACGCCTAATGAGCCTTTAGATAAAGTAATGAAACGCGCTGATCAAGCTTTATATTTAGCTAAGAAGAGTGGCCGAGATCGTTTTGAAATTGCCCCGTAAGCGTTTTTAATTATATAAAAACACGTCCTTATTGTTTGCACATTTACTACACTTTTTAACGTTTTCGTAAGGAAATGTCAGTGAGGGTAATGCTTTGTAAATCATGAAATTAAAATAGAATGTTTGGGTCATAATGGGGATATTAATAATAAGGAATAACCTTAATGACCAACTCCCTTTTAAAAGCTGCATTACCCTTAAGTCTAATTACTATTTTGTCGGGCTGCGGCTCTGATGATAGCTCAAGCTCTACAGGTTACATCCAATTGTATAACGGCTCTTACAATAGCCCATACACACGTTTGTTTGTTGAAGAAACAGAGCGTTCAGGCGCTGATTTTGCCGATGTAACTACTCGCCACAACTACAGCACAGGCACTTATGATGTAAGTTTTGAATACCTAGATGCTAACGACAGCTATATAACAATTAGCGACCAAGAAATTTCTATTAAAGGTGACAAAACACAGTTAGTAGTAATGAGCGGCAACTTTGATGAGCCTACATTTACAGAGCTTAGCGTACCTATTACAAGCGATACGGGTGAGTTTAACTTAGGGTTTTATAATATTGCAGGGGAGGATACTAACTACGATATTTACTTAGCAACTGATGATGGCGTATTTGAAAGCGCGACACTTTTTTCATCGGCTCAATATTTAAGTGAGTTAGATCTGCAAAGCGTTGATGAAGGTTATTACACTATTTACATAACCGAAGCGGGCAGCAGTGATGTTGTGTATGAGTCGTCATCTGTTTATTTATACGACGAAGCAAGCTATGTTGCAATGATCCGCCCAAGTTACGCTACAGAAGAAGGCGGTATTACGCTTGATGTAGTAACCGATAATAACTACGTTACTGAGCTTAAACATCAATCTGCCCTGGGGCAATTACGTTTTATAAATACGGTTGATGACTACTCGCCAGTGAGCTTTTCTGCTACACGCGGTACAACTGTAAACACAACAAATACAGTCGCTAGTGACTCTTATACCGATTATGTTGAACTTTCGCCGAATAGTTACAGCGTAGCGATGTACGACGAAGAAGGTACAAAACTAGCTGATAACTTTTTAATGACGCTAGAGCGTGAGCAAAGTGCGGTGGGTATTTTTTATAACGACGTTGATAACGGTTTACGTATGATGAGCGTTGAAGAAAACCTAACACCAAGTAGTTACAGCCATACGGTATCGGTTGTAAACCTAATTGAAAGCTACGCAGGGCAGTCGGTTTCAGATGTTGATGTGTACTTTACACTTAACGGCGAAACGGTAGACGACACCAGTAACGTAGTCGATGGCCTAGATAAGTATGACCAAGAAGAGCAGGTTGTAGATAACGAAATTTACACGGTTTATGTTGTATATGAAGATAATGGCCAGCAAATTGTGCTTATTCAGCAAAGCGATATGGACTTTACACAAGAGGGTAACTACATATTGATTTTAGAGCATGATGAAACAACAAGCTCAGGTTATAAAATGACCCTAGAGCGCACTATTACCGATAGTGTTGAATAAATCTAAACATATTAAGTAGCATAAAGCCTAAGCACTTTAAGTACTTAGGCTTTTTTATTGAACAAAATTTACCTACTCATTAATAATTAGGTACACTCTGGGCATAATAATTAATAAGAGTGTGCCATGGATGATTTAGTTGGGTTAGCCGTCATAGTAATACTGGTTGTAGTTGCCGGTGCTATTTGCGGCTTAATAGCGCTAGTGCAGTTAAATGGATTAAAACAAGAAGTTGCTGTTTTAAGAGCCAAAATAACACATCTACAAACACATAAATCGATATCGCAAAGAGAACCTCAAAGTGAAGCATCTACGGCTCAGGCAGCGCTTTCAAGATCAGAGCCTATTGCTCATAAAGCACAGCCAAACTTAACGTCCCAAAACGCGTCGCCACCTGTAATAAATCAGCCATCAGCGCCTCCTAAAAAAGCCAAACCAGCTGAAGCATCAGCCATAGAATTACTATTTAATAAATTACGCGCAGGGTTTGAAGAGAACTGGATGACCTGGATAGGCGCAATAGCGCTTGCGTTTGGGGGCATATTTTTAGCTAAATATAGCCTAGAAGCGGGGTTACTATCGCCTGTAATGAGGCTGAGTTTAGGCGGCTTATTTGGGCTTGGCCTAATTGCAGCCGCGGCTTATTTACACCATAAACGCATTGTATTTGAAGGCTTTAATAATTACATACCCGCAGCGCTTGCAAGCGGCGGGTTTATTACCTGTTTTGCTTTAACGCTTTTAGCTTACAGCAGTTACGACATGCTGAGCCCTACCGTGGCATTTTTTTGCGTTAGCTATTATAGCAATTAGTGCAAGCGCGATGGCGCTTAGGTTAGGCCCGCTATTGGCCGTGCTTGGTATTATTGGCGCTTACAGCGTACCAATATGGGTTAGCACTGGCAGTGGTAACTTGTTTGCATTATTTATGTATGTTGGCTTTGTAAGTTTGTCGGCCGCGTTAGTTGCACATAAAGTACAGCGAGCTTGGTTGTGGTATTTATTATGGGCAGGGCATATTGGTTGGTATTTAGTTGGTTTTACATTACTTAAAATTAATACCGTTTGGTTAATGGGAACGTTTGCTCTACTGAGTATTATTGGGTTAATTGCTATACCGCGCTTAGGTCTAAAACTGAATGTTATTGAACATCGCCCGCACAGTTTAAAACGCTTAATTAACGTGCTTCCAGATCATGCATTATTACTCGCCTTTATAGCACCCTTAATATTTACAATGCTAATAAGTCACTTTGATATGCAGTGGCAAACAATCGGTGTGTTGAGTATTGTACTAATGTTATTTTTAGTCCTTAAAAATAGCCGCTGGGATATTTGGCAAGCAGTAGCATTAGCAAGTGCAGCGCTATTGGTTATAAGTGCTGAACGCACGCATCTTTCGCCAAACCTATTTGATGACGCACTCTTTATATTCAAAAATGAGTATGGTTTGGGTTTATTACTCGGATTGTTACTTACCGCTTTTGGGCTTTATTACGGTAAAAAACAGATTAAGCGTTTAGCGTTTCATATTACGGGGGCATTTAGTGTATATGTAATGATAGCGACTTTATATACGCTTATTCCTAATTTTGCGTTAAGTACTGCATATCCACTTTGGGCCGTTGTATTGTTTGTAGTCGCCGCTATTTTAATAAAGCTCGCGCAGCATAATACAACGCTATTTCAGCGTTTTACTTATTGGGTAGGCGCTAATGCCAATATTACGTTAGCAATTACCATGCTACTAAGTGACAGCGGCCTAACCATTGCTCTTGCTGTACAAGTATTACTTATAAGCGTACTTATTAAACGCTATAGCGTGCCTATGCCACATTGGCCTATAAAAGCCTTGGTTGCTGCGTTATTACTGCGCCTTACGCTTTCACCTTGGACGCCAAGTTACGATGCACTCACGGTATTTGGTTTGCATTGGAGCATAGTGGTTTACCCGTTATGTATTGCGTTATTTTTTGCCGCAGCTAAGTGCTTTGACTCATCAAAACTGAAAATATGGCTCGAAGGTGCAGCGCTTCATTGTTTAGCACTTTTTATTACCACCGAAACAAGTTATCAGTTAGTAGGGCATTATCCGCAATTTGATTCACTTAACTTTTACGAACAAATACTCCTTACCTGTAACTGGCTGGCATTAGGGTGTGTGTATTTACACAGAGCAAAACTTGCCGGTACTTTAGCTAAGTTATACCAAGTGGCGGGCTTTGCACTTGTAGGGTTAGCAGAGCTTTTTGCTATTAAAACACTGCTTGACGACAACCCATTATTTGAATCACTTTACATAGGTGAGCTGCCAATATTTAACTGGTTATTACTATTGTGGTTAGTACCTGCAGGATTAACGCTTTGGCTGGCCAAGCTTGTAAAACCAATAAACGCTAAAGCTACGCCATTTATATTGGCCGTTGCGGGTGGGTTTATATTATTGGCAATAAACAGCTTTATTCGCCAATACTGGCAAGGGCCTTATATTTACTTATCAAAAGGCGCAAGTAATGCAGAGCTTTATAGCTACTCTGTTATTTGGTTAATACTAGGGGCAGGTACTGTTATTTTTGGTCACCTTAAAAACCAGTTATTAATACAAAAAATAGGCTTAGGCTTACTAGCTGCAGTTATTGTTAAAGTGTTTTTAATTGATATGGCTAACTTGGAGGGCTTACTTAAAGCGCTTTCGTTTATTGGATTAGGACTTTCGTTGGTGGGGTTAAGTTGGTTATTCCAAAAGCTTAGAAGCCGAGTAAATCCAGTTTAACTTTTGAACACTTTATAAAGCAAAGCCCAGTGAAGATACTGGGCTTTTTGTTTTACGCTATTACTTGATAGCTTTTAACGAGAATACTTTTAACTAGATCACTTTTTACTAGCTTATTATGTACTGTGATTAAGCAGTGCCTTTAGTTTGCCCGGTTTAATTGGTTTACTTAAATAATGAATATTAGCGGCTTTGGTTTCTTGTTTAAGCTCGGTGTCGCGCACTGCGGTAATTAAAATAGCGGGCACTTGGCTTTGCCAAATTTCGCGCAGGGTTTTAATTAGCGTTATGCCATCGCAGTCATTGCCTAATTGGTAGTCCATTAAAATAACATCGGGTGCACCGTTTTCTTTAGCGTGCGCCAGTACATTATTTACATTATCAAATAGCGTGTAATTAGCTTGCCACTTTTTAAGTAAGCTTGCCATTGCAGCTAGGTTTTCAGGGTCGTCGTCTACGGCAACAATATTAATTGCTGCACGGTTTTCTATTAGGCTGTTTGTCGTACTTTTTTGTTGTACAAACTGTTCGTCGCCATAAGGTACTTCAATGCTAAAACGGCTACCTTTATTAGGCTCAGAATGCACATCAAGCGGCAAACTTAATAAGTCAGCCATACGTTTTACAACACCTAAGCCTAAGCCTACGCCTTTGTTATCGCCCGACTCAACACGGTAAAAGTCGTTAAATATTTTAGCTTGCTCTACTTCGCTAATACCAGGGCCTGTATCCCATACTTCTATTCGTAAATTGTGCTTTCGGTTCCTACAGGCAATTAATACACGGCCATTATCGGTGTATTTAACTGCATTAGAGACCAAGTTTTGAATAATTCGGCGCAAATAGGTTATATCGCTATGCACAATTTGCTGGTGTGAACGCACACTAAGCTTAAGGCCTTTATCACTTGATAAAATAGCGTATTCACTTTGCAATGGCGCTAAAATATCTTCAATATAAAAGTGGCGAGGGGTTGGGGTCATAGCGCCTTGTTCTAGCTTGGCTATTTCAAGTAGTGCCGACATTAAATGCACGGTTGAATCGAGACTGTCGCCTAATTTTTCAAAGCTGTTTTGGTTAGTGCTGTCGAGTTGCTTTTCGTCAATGGCAGCAAGGTATAAACGTGCTGCGTTTAACGGCTGTAAAATGTCGTGGCTCGCCAGTGCTAAAAAGCGCGTTTTACTGTCGTTGGCTTGCTCTGCTTCTCGTTTGGCTAAAGTAAGTGCTTGCTCGGTTTGTACACGGCTATCTATTTGAGCTTGTAAGTCTCTATTAATGGTTTGCACTTCTTGAGTTCGCGCTTCTATGCGGTTTTCAAGATCCATGTTTACTTCTTCAAGCGCATTTTGCGTACTTATGTGATTGGTAATATCCGAAAAGCTGGTAACAAATCCGCCATCGGGCAGCGGGTTACCAATCATTTCGTATACTTGGCCATTACGACGGTGGCGAATAAAGTGATGCGAGCTGCCGTATTTTAAATGCTGCACACGTTTTTCTACTTGGCGTTCTATTTCGCCAGGGCCACATTCACCACGGTTAGCGTTGTATCTAATAATATCTTCTATGGGTTGGCCTACTTCTAAAAATCCTTCAGGATAGCCAAACATTTCGCTGTAGCGTTTATTCCAAGCTACTAGCTTTAAATCTTTATCGACAACTGAAATACCATGGCTTAAATTTTCGAGTGAGGTAAATAACAGATTTTGATTAAATTGCAGCGCTTGTGTGGTTTCGTCAAAAAAGTTTACAACCTCTTCAAACGCCATACGCTTACCCGACGATACCGTATGTATTAACGCTTGTGCGGAAGATGCGCCAAGCACGCCTGTTAACGCGCGTTCGCAGTAGGCTATAAATTCAGGCTCTGGGTGTGCGTTGTTATCGCTCAAGTGATGGGCGAGTGCGTAATGCGCCAATACTTGTTGGCTGCGCTGAATACCTAAAAAGGTTTGCAGTAGTATTTTAAAGTCGTAAACAGTGGCTTTTACGTCTTTATTTAAGCGCCTTGATAAAATAGCCTGATCTTTAGGGTTAACAAAAGCAGCTGCCTGAATCTTATCAATTAAGCGCTCCTCAGCCCCAAGTGAAAAACTAATATAACACCCAATATTGGCAAACAAAGCTATCAAGGTTCCGCGTGTTATAAGCGTTTGTTGTAGCTCGCTATCAAGCGTTGCTCCAGCATCGAGTATTGGCAGCATTAAAAATAGTACCCAGCAAATAAAGCCCGCTACTAAGCCTGCATAAACCCCATAAGCATGGCCTTTTCGCCAATATAAACCGCCCACAATAGAGGGCAGCAATTGAGTAACAAGTGAAAAAGCAACTAAGCCCATACTTGCCAGTGCGCTGCTATGGCCAAACCATTGCTGATAGAAATAGGCCAAAATTAATATGCCTGCAATAGCAAAGCGCCTTACAAGTAAAATTCGAGACTTATAACTGGTGGTAATTAAGTTGCGTTTAAATTTACGACGTAGCATTAGGGGTAATACCACATCGTTTGAAATCATCGTGCTTAATGTAAGCGTTGCTACCACTATCATTGCGGTGGCGGCCGATAGTCCACCTATAAATACAAAGGTGGTTAAAAAGGCGTTGTCGTTAATTAACGGTAGGGCAAGTACAAAGCTATCTGGCGAATAGCCGCTGCCAATTTCAGGATGAATTGCCGCAGTCGCAATAGGTAAAATCATTGCGGCAGTTAATAGTAAATACAGCGGAAAAGCCCAGCGAGCGGTAAGTAAGTGGCGTTTGTTTTGGTTGTCGACCACGGTTACATGAAACTGGCGTGGTAAACATATAATAGCGGCCGCAGCCATTAAAGACTGGCCAATAAAGTTAAAGCTAAAAAAGTTAAAGTCGCTCCAGTGACCCCAAATAGACTCGGTTACTTTATTTGAAGTAGGCTCTGGCATATTAAATAAGGTGTAAACAGCAAGGCCTGCTACAGCAATAAGTGCAATAAGTTTAATCATTGATTCAAACGCGACAGCAAGCATTAACCCAGAGCGATACTCTGTTACGTCCACTTTGCGGGTACCAAAAAATATTGCAAATAAGGCCATAATTAATGTGGCAGAAAGCGCGAGCATATCGCCTGATATTTTATTACTGTTTTGCAAAAGTAAAAAGCTGGTACTAAGCGCTTTTAATTGCAGTGCAATGTAGGGAATAGTCGCCAGCAGCGCAATAACAGTAACCATAATCGCGGTAGTTTGGCGTTTGCCGTAACGAGCTGAAATAAAGTCAGCAATAGTTGTTATGTTTTGTTTTTTGCTTACCAGTACCAGCTTACGTAAAAACCCTTGGCCGAATAAAAACAGCAGCGCAGGGCCCAATAATATTGGCAAATAACTCCAACTGCTGGTGGCGGCTGTACCCACTGAGCCGTAGTAAGTCCAAGAGGTACAGTAAATCCCAAGTGAGAGTGAATACACAAAAGGGTGATGGCTAATACGCTTTGCCAAGGGGGTTGTTTTATCGCCCCAATTGGCGAGCCAAAACAGCACACCTATATAACTTAAAGCAACAATAATGAGTACGGCAGTCATGTTGTTATTAAACCTTATTATTTTAAATAGTCCCTCAACCCTATGAGGGATTAACACAATACCAGAACTGAGGTTAAGTGTGAGGCTTGAATTTAAAATAAAACTTTCATTTTATTTCTATCTTATTGAATATTAATAACAAAAATAAAATCATCTCAAGCATTAGACTAATGTCGCATTAATGACCAACTTATCAATTTAATCATAAAGCCAGCTTACAAAAACAGCCTAAGTAATTGAAATAATATAAAAATATATAAAATACGTTTGAATGATAAATACAGTTTACGTAAACGTTAACAAGCTGTTACGACTATGGTCTCAATTCAATATGTAACCAGCATTGCTAAATTGGTAAGCGAAGATAAAAAACCACTCATCGCGATATTGCGGTGCTTAAAGGGGAAAACAAAAATGGCTTTTAAAGATGAAGAACAAGCAAAAGCTTATTGGGCAGAAAACATTTCGCTGTTATTTAAACTGTTAGCAGTGTGGTTTGTTGTGTCTTTCGGCTTTGGCATATTACTGGTTGATGTACTTAATGAAGTGCGTTTTTTTGGGTTTAAACTTGGCTTCTGGTTCGCCCAGCAAGGCGCGATTTATACCTTTGTTGCTTTGATTTTTGTGTACGTTTTCAAAATGAATACGTTAGATAAAAAATACGGCGTAGACGAATAGGAGCTAAGCAATGGATGTTCAAACACTCACGTTTATAATTGTTGGTTTAAGCTTTGCGCTTTATATCGGCATAGCAATTTGGGCCCGAGCGGGTTCAACTAAAGAGTTTTATGTAGCAGGCGGCGGCGTACCTCCTCTTGCTAATGGTATGGCAACAGCCGCGGATTGGATGAGCGCCGCGTCGTTTATTTCAATGGCGGGTATTATTTCGTTTGCAGGTTACGATGGCAGCGTTTACTTAATGGGGTGGACTGGTGGTTATGTACTATTAGCCATGTGTTTAGCGCCTTACTTACGTAAATTCGGCAAGTTTACCGTGCCTGACTTTATTGGCGACCGTTACTATTCACGCACCGCACGTTTAGTGGCAATTGTATGTGCCATATTCATTTGCTTTACTTACATTGCAGGGCAAATGCGTGGCGTAGGCGTGGTATTTTCACGCTTTTTAGAAGTAGAAATTGAAACCGGTGTTTACATTGGTATGGTGATTGTATTCTTTTATGCGGTACTTGGCGGCATGAAAGGCATTACCTACACACAAGTAGCGCAGTATTGTGTACTTGTATTTGCCTACCTTGTACCAGCCATTTTTATCTCGATGATGATGACGGGTCACTTCTTCCCACAAACCGGTTTTGGTGCCACATTAATTGGCAGCGATGGCGTATACGTACTTGATAAACTAGACGGCTTAAGCGCTGAACTTGGTTTTGCGCAATATACCGAAGGCTCTAAGAGCATGATTGACGTGTTCGCTATTACTGGCGCGTTAATGGTAGGTACTGCTGGTTTACCACATGTAATTGTTCGCTTTTTCACTGTACCTCGCGTAAAAGACACGCGTATTTCTGCAGCATGGACACTTGTGTTCATCGCGATTGTTTATACTACAGCACCTGCGGTTGCAGCCTTTGCTCGCGTAAACATGGTTGATACTATTAATGGTAAAGACGGTAGCGGTACAGCTTACGCAGAAGCACCAGGATGGATTAAAAACTGGGAACGCACAGGTTTAATTACATTTAATGATAAAAACGGCGATGGTAAAATGTTCTACACGGCGGGTAAAATCACCGATCCGAACAGTGCTAACGAAGTAAACGTAGACCGCGACATTATGGTATTAGCAAATCCAGAGATTGCTAACTTACCAGCGTGGGTAATCGCACTTGTAGCTGCTGGTGGTATTGCCGCTGCACTTTCTACAACAGCAGGTTTACTATTGGTTATTTCGACCTCCGTTTCGCACGATTTACTCAAGCGAACCCTCAAGCCCGATATTACCGACAAGCAAGAGTTACTTGCAGCGAGGTTGGCAGCCATGGTCGCTATTGTTATCTCCGCGTACTTTGGTATTAACCCGCCTGGATTTGTGGCATCGGTAGTGGCATTTGCATTCGGCTTGGCGGCAGCGAGTTTCTTCCCAGCAATTATTATGGGTATATTCTCTAAAACAATGAACCGCGAAGGCGCCATTGCAGGCATGGTAACGGGTATTGGCTTTACCGCTGCGTATATCATTTTCTTCAAGTTTGTTAGCCCAGAGCTAAATAGCCCTGAAAACTGGTTCTTAGGTATTTCGCCTGAAGGTATTGGCTTAATTGGTATGATTATTAACTTTGCAGTTGCTGCAATTGTTCTTAAGTTTACTAAACCTACACCGGTTGAAATTCAAGAAATGGTTGAAAGCATTCGTAACCCTAAAGGGTCTGCAGAAGCGCACGACCACTAGGCTACAATTTATAGATATAGTTTAGATAACATAAAGCACCAAAAGCCCGACTTTAGTCGGGCTTTTTATTTGTTTAATAAATAAGTACATTAGATTGGTACATCACCATTTAAAGAGCGAATACAATGAGTGTAGAACAACAAGAAATAGCCCAATACGTTTGTTTGCAAGCACCTTTTACTATGCTTGATAGCAGCGCATACGAATATTTTGTAAATCATCTTGATATTATTTACCTCACCCGCGAAAACCAAACTCAGTGGTTACAAAGTGAAAACCCTAAACTGTTTTTAATTCGCTCTGGTTTGTATGACCTAGTTGATGGCAAGGGCGATGTTGTTACACGCTTGGCGCAAGGTGATTATTTTGGTTTTCCGTCGCTGTTAACCGGCGAGGCAATTCAAAATAGGTTAGAAGTACAAAAAGAGGGCATTGTGTATATGCTCTCTCAAACGCACTTTGATTTTTTACGCAGAGAATATAAATCGTTTGAGCAATACTTTGTACGCGCTCATGCTAACCGGTTGTTGTCATCGCATTATAAAAGTAAAAACGATAGTTGGTCTGAGCGTAAAATATCAGAGCTGATGACCCGCACCGCCATTACGCTTTCGCCCGATGCAAGTATTAGGCAAAGTGCTAAAAAAATGAAAGAGCATGGCGTATCGTCAATAATGATAACGCAGCACGCGCACTTAGTAGGGGTTGTGACTGACCGCGACTTACGTAACCGAGTACTTGCCGACGAGGTCGATCCACAAGACGCAGTAAGCAGTATTATGACCGCCAAGCCTAAGTTTATATTTGAAAACAACCGGGTGTTTTCGGCGCTACACTTAATGCTTAAATACAATATTCATCATTTACCCGTGCTTGACGAAAACCATAACCCAATAGGGATGATAACCAGCACCGATTTACTGCGCCAACAAAAAAGCGACCCCGTACAGCTTATTGGGCGCATATATAAAGCGCATACTGTTACTGATTTAAAACGCTACGCAAAAGAAATCCCCGAACTTTTGCGTGGTTTTTCGTACAACATTGACGACATATCGCTAATTGGTAAATTACTCAGTGGTTTAACCGATGCGCTTACATCGCGCCTTATTCACTTATTTCAAGAAGAGCATGGCGCAGCGCCAACCAGCTTTAGTTTTATTTGCTTTGGCTCGCAAGCACGCGAAGAACAAACCCTGCATTCGGATCAAGACAACGGCTTATTACTCCCTAACGACTTAACCCCCGATCAACACGCTTACTTTAAAAGCATGGGAGAGTTTGTATGTGAAAACTTAGTTGAATGCGGCATTAGGCGTTGCCCAGGTAATATTATGGCAAGCAGCGATGAGTGCCGAATGAGCGTAAACGACTGGAGCGAGCGCTTTTTTAAATGGATAAAAAGCCCCACACCCAATGCAATGCTTAACTGTAAGATATTTTTTGACTTGCGATTTATTGAAGGTTCAAACGCTTTATACACGGCTTTTTGCGAGCAGTTAATTCGTATATCGCGTAACGATTTGTTTTACGCTGCTATGGCAACTGACATAAGTAACAACAACGTACCTATTGGTTTATTTAATAAATTTAAAACCGAAAAAACAGATCAAAATAATAAATACATAGATTTAAAAAAACGCGGTGTGGTGATCATAAACGACATAGTACGGTTATACGCTTTAAAAGCGGGTATTAAGCGCGCCAACACACAAGAGCGATTGGACGCACTACTAAAACACAAACTGATCAGCAAAGAAGATATATACAACCTAAAAGACTGCTGGCGATTTTTAACGCAGCTTCGCTTGAGTACACAAATAAACGAAGAGGGCTTACCGAGTAATTGTATTAATCCTAATAAATTAAACTCACTAGAGCGCCATCAATTAAAAGAAGCATTTTACCTTGTTAAACAAGCGCAGCAAGCCGCCGCGTTTAAGTTTGCTCGCGGCAGTTTATAATGATGGATTACTAACATGGTAAAAAAGCTGCTCACTCGGTATTTAAAGCGCCGTAAATTACTAGGCAAAAATGCCTTACAACAACGTTACTTAGTGATTGATTTAGAGCTCACTGGCCTTGATGCAAAACAGCACGAAATTGTATCGGTAGCGTGGGTGATAATAGATAATCAATGTATAAAAATGAGCGAGTCACAGCACCTTATAAATAAAGACGTAAAAAGCCTTGAGCAAAGTCCTGTTTTTCATGGAATTAGCGATGATGCTATAACAAAAGGACAGAGCTTGTGCAGTATATTAACGCAACTAAGCAGCCACTTTAGTGATTGTATTTTAGTGTTTCATAATGCCATGCTCGATTGGGGGTTTTTAAAAATAGCGCTTAAAAATGCCAATATAACTATACGTCCTAAACTCATAATCGACACACTCCATATTGAACAAAAGCGCTTACTGCATCATTCAACTGAAATAAAACAAGATGATTTAACCCTTAATACATGCCGCACACGTTATGAGTTACCAAGCTATCATTGCCATCATGCACTGACCGATGCACAAGCCACCGCCGAGTTACTGCTAGCCCAGTGCCATCAAATAAGCCGTGGCAAAGAGTTAAAAGTAGCCGAGTTGACGTAGATTGGCTGTAGGCGGGGCTTTATGCCGCGCGAGATAAACTCCCGCCTACAGTAAAGGACAGTTTACTTTTATTGTTGTCCGTATAACTATAGGTACGGTTGCGTAATCATTATCTAACTAATCACTTCAAGGAACGATCATGAAGCTCATCACTACTATTTTCTTAACCTTATTCCCACTCATCACTTTTGCTAATTCAAGCTTACCTGCTAATCGCCATATTGCAGTGCAGGGTACTGCAGAGGTATTAGCAAAGCCCGATATGGCTAAGATTTCTTTTGAAGTAATAAGCTTTAAAGACAAATCACTTGATGCAAAACGTGATGTTGATGACCGAGTAAATTTGTTACTTAAAGGATTAAGCAAGTACGGTGTTAAGGAGACGGATGTTTCTGCTACAAGCCTGTTAACTTACAATGATGACGACAAGTTTAATGTCGAGAGCGGTACAGCAATTAATGCAGGATATGTAGCAACAAGAACACTTAAAGTAACATTAAGAAATATTGAAAAGTTGAATGATTTTATCGATTTTGCATTAAGTGTAAAAATTAATGAACTGACGAATATTGAGCTTATGTCTTCAAAAGCCGCGCAGTTAGAAGCTGAAGCAACACAAGGCGCAATAGATAACGCTATAGTTAAAGGGGGTAAGCTTGCTAAAGCATTTGGCGCAGAGCTTGGAAAAATTTACAGCATTAATTCAAATTCTAACCGTTCAAGTTATGGTTATGGCGCAGATAATTTTGAGAGAATAGTTGTAACCGGTTCTAAAGTTACTAGAAATCCATTTGAGCAAGGTAGATACCTGCAAGAAACTATTACATTTAAATCATCAATAAACGTGGTGTTTGATTTAGAAGTAAATGAATAAGTTAAAATTTTCATTTCAAATACATTTTCATAATGTAAGCTGGCTTTAAGTTTTTGATTAATTTGAAGGTAGCCATATTATGAGCGATGAAAATAACACGTTAAAAGCACAAACTGAGGCAAAAATAGCCGCAGGGCGAAAAGGTAATCCTGATTTCATGAAAGGTGTTGATGAAACGATTGCACAAGCAAAAGCGTTTCAGCAAGGTGCTAATGCACTTGATTTAAACCAAAGCGCACCAAGTTTTGAGTTACCAAATCAACATGGTCAATCGGTGCAGTTAACAGAGTTACTTGCAAAAGGACCTGTGGTTGTTACTTTTTATCGTGGAAGTTGGTGTCCGTACTGCAATTTACAGCTCAAAGCGCTTCAAGCACATTTACCTGAAATTCACGCATTAGGCACACAATTGGTGGCTATTAGCCCGCAAGTACCCGATGGCTCAATGAGCGAAAGCGATATAAGTAAAATGGATTTTTTAGTGCTGAGTGATCAAAATGCCGATGTAGCAGCAAGCTACGGAGTAGCATGGCAAGTACCCACATTTTTACTCGAGCATATGCGAGTAGACCGAGGCTTAGATTTAGAGTCGGTTAACAATGGCAATAGTAGTGTTTTACCGATCCCTGCCACCTTTGTTTTAGATAAACAAGGTAAAGTGACTTGGCGTTATGTTGATGTTGATTATCGTACTCGTTCTGAGCCAGAAGATATAATTAACGCATTGAAAAATTTAGTATAAAAAACTTAATTTTAAAAGTCAGAACCCTCGAAGAGCTTGCAATGCCTAAGCTCTTTAACCTTAATTTAAAGTTTCTAATGCTTCCCTCTTATAATCAGATGCAAGGTCGATTACAATACAGACATCTAAAAGGCGTATTGCCTTTATCTGCACGCTAAAAGAGTGGATTTTATATTTCATGGCAATCAAACTTGCAATTAATGGTTTTGGTCGTATTGGTCGAAATATTGTCCGCGCGTTATACGAGTCTGGTTTGAGCGACGATATAAAAATTGTTGCGATTAACGAACTTGCTGATCCTGAAGCTATTGCTCATTTATTAAAATACGACACATCCCACGGTCGTTTTTCTTTTCCTGTAAAACTTGGTGAAGACACCATTAGTGTTGCAGGCGATACCATTGCACTTTTTTGTGAAGAAAACCCAATTGAATTACCTTGGCAAACGCTCGATGTAGACGTTGTACTTGAATGTACGGGTGTTTATCACTCGCGTGAACATGCGCAGTTACATATTACCGCAGGCGCTAAAAAGGTGTTGTTTTCGCATCCGGCCGATAACGATGTTGATGCTACGATTGTGTATGGCATTAACGACGATGAGCTTAAAAACGAACACACAATTGTTTCTAACGGCTCGTGTACAACTAACTGTGTTGTGCCGGTTATTAAAGTATTAGATGATGCATTTGGTATTGAGTCGGGCGCTATTACAACTATTCATGCGTCGATGAACGATCAACAAGTGATTGATGGTTATCATCATGATTTACGCCGTACTCGCGCTGCAAGCCAATCAATTATTCCAGTTGATACAAAGCTCGCCCGTGGTATAGACCGTATTTTACCTAAATTTAAAGGCCGTTTTGAAGCCATCGCCGTACGTGTTCCTACTATAAATGTAACGGCAATGGATTTAAGTGTAACGGTTAATACCGATGTAGATTTAAACGCAGTAAATAACGCACTTAAAGCACAAGCAAAAGACCGCTTAGAAGGTATTTTAAGTTATACCGAAGAGCCGCTTGTGTCGGTTGATTTTAATCACGACCCACATTCTTGTATTATTGATGGCACACAAACACGTGTTAGTCACAAACGACTGATAAAGTTATTAGTATGGTGTGATAACGAATGGGGTTTTGCTAATCGTATGCTCGACACAGCGCGCGCTATGATGGCAGTGAATAAGTAATTTATTAATATAATAATTTTAAACGTATTTTTCAGGTTCAGTATCGTTAACTAAGGAGATGTTCATGTCGGTCATAAAAATGGCAGATTTAGATTTAAACGGCAAACGCGTATTAATTCGTGAAGATTTAAATGTACCAGTTAAAGCAGGTAAAGTGACGTCAGATGCGCGTATTCGTGCAGCACTACCTACTATTAAATTAGCGCTTGAGATGGGTGCTAAAGTAATGGTTATGTCACACCTTGGCCGTCCTACGGAAGGGGAATATGATGAAGCGTTTTCGCTAGCACCTGTAGCTGATTACTTAAACGATGCTCTTGAGCAAACTGTACGTTTAGAAAAAGATTATCTAAACGGTGTTGATATTGCTGATAACGAAGTTGTTGTTTTTGAAAATGTGCGCTTTAACAAAGGCGAGAAGAAAAACGACGAAGCGTTATCTAAGCAACTTGCAGCACTGTGTGATGTATATGTAATGGATGCATTTGGTACGGCTCACCGTGCACAAGCATCTACGCATGGCGTTGGCTTATTTGCTGATGTGGCATGTGCAGGTCCATTGTTATCAGCTGAACTAGAAGCGTTAGGCAAAGCACTTGATAACCCAGCTCGTCCATTAGTGGCGATTGTTGGTGGTTCTAAAGTTTCAACTAAATTAACCGTTTTAGATTCACTTTCTAAAATTGTTGACCAATTAGTTACCGGTGGCGGTATTGCAAATACCTTTATTGCTGCATCAGGTAGCCCAGTTGGTAAATCGCTTTACGAACCTGATTTAATGGATGAAGCGAACCGTTTATGTGCAGCAGCGATTGCTAATAATGGTGAAATTCCGGTACCGACTGACGTAGTTGTTGGTAATGAGTTTTCTGAATCTGCTGTAGCTACGCTTAAAGATGTAAGCGAAGTGACAAGCGACGATATGATTTTTGATATTGGTCCTGATACAGCGAGCAAGCTTGCAAAAATTATTGCAAATGCGGGCACTGTTGTATGGAATGGCCCTGTTGGCGTGTTCGAGTTTGACCAGTTTGGTAATGGCACACGTGCTATTGCACAAGCAATTGCTAACTCAAATGCGTTTTCAATTGCTGGTGGTGGTGATACCTTAGCCGCAATTGATAAATACGGCATTGCCGATAAAGTTTCTTATATTTCTACTGGTGGTGGTGCGTTCTTAGAGTTTTTAGAAGGCAAAAAACTTCCAGCAGTTGAAATGCTAGAGTCGCGCGCTAAGTAATTTTAGTGGCGTAAGGTGAGGGGGTAATAGCCCTCACCGACAATTAATTATTAAATACCTCTCACCCTAATTTAATAGTTAATTTAGATGGAATATTACTGCAAAGCAGTGGTTTTTCGTGGCGTTGTTATAACGCCAAACTAACACATCCGTTCAAACTAGATGGTAGGGAACTACTGTCGATAAATTGGAGAATACCCAATGGCTTTAATCAGTATGCGACAACTTTTAGATCATGCAGCAGAGCATGGTTACGGCGTACCTGCTTTTAACGTTAACAATCAAGAGCAAATGCGCGCAATAATGGAAGCGGCTGACAAAACAAACAGCCCAGTAATCGTTCAGGGATCAGCTGGCGCACGTGCTTATGCTGGTGCTCCATTTATTCGTCATATGATTTTAGCAGCCGTTGAAGAATGGCCACATATTCCCGTTGTTATGCACCAAGATCACGGCACATCGCCAGGTGTATGTCAGCGTTCAATTCAGCTTGGTTTTTCATCAGTAATGATGGATGGCTCGTTAATGAGCGACGGCAAAACTCCTTCAAGCTACGAATACAATGTAGAAGTAACGCGCGAAACTGTTGCTATGGCTCATGCTTGTGGCGTATCGGTTGAAGGCGAGCTAGGTGTACTTGGTTCACTGGAAACAGGTGAAGCTGGCGAAGAAGACGGTGTTGGCGCTGAAGGTATACTAACCACTGAGCAAATGCTAACAGACCCTGAAGAAGCGGCTGACTTTGTAAATAAAACACATGTTGATGCACTTGCAATTGCATGTGGTACTTCGCATGGAGCTTATAAATTTACTCGCCCACCAACAGATGACATTTTAGCGATTGACCGCATTAAAGCGATTCATGCACGTATTCCTAACACGCATTTAGTGATGCATGGTTCATCTTCAGTTCCTCAAGAATGGTTAGAAATTATTAATCAGTATGGTGGCGAAATTCCAGAAACTTATGGTGTGCCAGTTGAACAGATTGTTGAAGGCATTAAGTTTGGTGTTCGTAAGGTAAATATTGATACCGATTTACGTTTAGCATCTACCGGTGCAATTCGCCGTCATATGGCGCTTAACCCATCTAACTTTGATCCACGTAAATACCTAGCTGAAGCTACAAAAGCAATGACAGAGATTTGTGTTGCGCGCTATAACTCGTTTGGTACTTCTGGTCAGGCTAGTAAAATTAAGCCAATTTCACTTGATGAGATGCACCTTAAATACTTAAGCGGCGAACTAGACCCTAAAATTAGATAATAGATCAATTTATAATTGATCATTATTAGGGCCTGTTTATCTTTCGAGGTTAAATTTGCAGCAGTATGTTTGGTATTTAGGCAAGGCAGAGCCTATGAAGTGTGGTTATTCCCCATAAATAGGCGATAACGTGGAATAAATGCCAAACATGCGCTGCCCGAAGGGTTCTGCCTAGGGGCAATTTACTCTTTGTTGCTCGGTTTTTACTTAGCCCGCTAGGTTACAAACCTCACGCCGCGATTAAATCGCCCCTAGATTGAACAAATTTTAATCCTGAAAGGTCAACAGGCCCTAAGCCAGTAACTTTGTTGCTGGCTTTTTTAATGTCAGCCCTTTTTATATTGCGGGGATGGCTTCTATTGATCAGATCACTGTACTATCAACGCCGTACTTTGGGATCACGCATTTACTAACACAGCCTTTTCGGATCATTACTTTACTAAGCCAAATACACTTTTTCGCTATTTTAGGCTCTGAGATAATTTGATCGTTATTTATTTGTATAAACAATCAACAACTTATGGCTTTGACTAGGTACAACTCTGATCTGAGAGTGGATCGGCTTGGTAAAAATCTGATCCTTTATTTTGAGCTTAGTAAAATTTAGATCTATTTTTAAACGTATTGATTGTTACACAGGCGGGTTTATTGATTTTAAAATGGCTTTAAAGCTGCTTTTAAACGATCGATCTGTAAAAATGTCTTGGTTAGTAAAACAATGATCCCAACTAATTTTGTATTATTTAATGATTTAACTAGCGACAAAAAGCAGATAATTTCAAAAATTAGCTATTTTATAAATTTATCGTAAATCTCTTTTTATTACGTTAAATATTAAAAAGGTTTTAAAAATATGACGTTAATGAGGTTTTTTGTCACTAATTTGTGTTTTTTTTACCACCATTTTAATTTACACGTTACACTTTCATAAAAATGTCATACTTAGTCATAATAATGAAAACTAATTCGATAGCGTAAGAGATAAATTGGAATGTCACGTAAAGTACTAGTCGTAGATGACGAAGCTCCTATCAGGGAGATGTTGGTTTTTGTTTTAGAGCAAAATGGATTTCAAGCAATTGAAGCAGAAGATTACGACTCTGCTATTGCAGCTATGGTTGAACCTTACCCAGATATGGTTTTACTTGATTGGATGTTACCAGGTGGAAGCGGTATTCAAATTGCTAAAAAGTTTAAGCAAAACGAACACACCCGCCAAATCCCAATTATTATGCTTACAGCCCGCGGCGAAGAAGAAGACAAAGTACGTGGCCTTGAAGTAGGTGCTGACGATTACGTCACTAAGCCGTTTTCTCCTAAAGAGCTTATGGCACGTATTAAAGCGGTTATTCGCCGTGTATCGCCAACCTCATTAGAAGAAGCTATTGAAGTACATGGCCTGCGTTTAGACCCTATTTCGCATCGTGTTACCTCAGAAGGTAATGAGCTTGATATGGGGCCAACCGAATTCAGATTACTGCACTTTTTTATGACTCACCCAGAGCGTGTTTATAGCCGTGAACAACTGCTTGATCATGTATGGGGAACTAACGTTTACGTAGAAGATCGCACGGTTGATGTGCACATTCGTCGTCTGCGTAAAGCAATTGGCCCACTTGGACATGACCGATTGGTGCAAACTGTACGTGGTGCTGGATATCGTTTTTCAAGTAAGCTGTGATCAGCTTAAAGCTTAGCTAATGTATGAAATACGCATGTATTACTACTCTAAGGTAAAGTGAGTGTATGTATCGAGTTGTTAATAAGCAGGCGTTAGTAAAGCGCCTGTTTATCTATTTTTTACCCTTACTATTAATTGGTGTGCTGGTTGGCGCGCCATTTTTGCTTTTATTTTTAGGATCTTTTTCCCTCCTTATTTGGCACTACCATCAACTTTATCGTTTGAGCGATTGGCTACTTAATCAACGTAGCTTTAATCCACCTGAGGGCGAGGGTGCATGGGAGCAAGTGTTTGAAGGTATTTATCATCTACAGCACCGTAATCGTAAAAAACGTAATGAGCTTGCTGATTTAATTCGTCGCTTTCGCGATGGAGCTGAAGCAGTACCTGATGCGGTAGTGGTATTACAAAACGATTTAAGTATTGTGTGGTGTAATCAATTAGCCCTTAAAGTGCTTGGTTTGCAGTGGCCAACCGATCATGGTCAGCGTCTTGATAATTTAATTCGCGAACCTAAGTTTGCTAAATACATGCACAAAGGTGAATTTGACGACGCGCTTGAGCTGGATAACGGCCATAGCATTGAGCAAGTACTAGAATTTAGGGTAATGCCTTATGCAAGCACGCAACTTATGGTTGTTGTGCGTGATGTAACGCGCTTAAAACAGCTAGAACAGATGCGTAAAGACTTTGTAGCCAATGTGTCACACGAACTACGTACACCGCTTACAGTGGTTACTGGGTATCTTGAGATGATGAATGGCGACATGATGCCGCCGCCAGCAATGTGGAACAAAGCGCAAAATACTATGCTTGAACAATGCAAGCGCATGGATAGCTTAGTCAGCCAATTACTATCGCTTTCGCGTATTGAAGGTGCTCGTCGCCAAGATAACGATAAAGCCATAAACGTACCGCAATTACTTGGTTATATTCACACTGAGGCAAACTCAATTAATCAAGACAAAGGCCATGAGCTTATTTTTAATATCGATAAAACTCTGGATATTAAAGGCTCTGAGGATGAACTGCGTAGTGCGTTTTCTAATTTAGTATTTAACGCCATTCATTACACTAAGCCCGGTGGCAAAGTGGAAGTGTGTTGGCAGCGCAAAAACAATAAAGCGTGTTTTAGTGTTACCGATAATGGTGATGGTATTGCGCCAGAGCATATTAACCGTTTAACTGAGCGTTTTTATCGTGTTGATAAAGCCCGCAGCAGAACAACAGGTGGCTCAGGTTTAGGGCTTGCGATTACAAAACATGTACTAACGCGCCACGATAGCAAATTAAATATTAGCAGTGAAGTTAACAAAGGTTCGTGTTTTTCTTTCGAATTTTCAATAGATAAGATAGTTTCGCTAGCTAAGTAATTAGGCTGAAAAGCAAAGTCATAAAAGTGTCATTTAAGAGTAATGTAACTGTCATGTACTCACTTTAGAGTGGGCAGCAGTTAGAAAATGGGACGAACAAACCGGAGAACCCTACATGAAATTTAAAAACTTAGTTGCCGCAATGGGTGTGGCTGTTACAACTTTCGTATCTGCACAAGCAGTTGCTTTAGATCAAGATATTCCTGAGTATCAAAAAATTAGTGGTGTTTCAGGTAACTTCTCATCAGTAGGTTCTGACACTTTAGCCAACATGATGACGTTCTGGGCTGA
>NZ_PJBR01000054.1:0-22337 GCF_002863625.1 Pseudoalteromonas sp. MelDa3
ATTTCTTCACAATTTTGTCATATAATACCCATCCAGAGGAAAGATGCATTACGCATCTTTTTTTATGCCTGAAATTTATACTTTTAAGTATAAATGCATAACTAAATCACACGGTATCCTTTGGAGAATATTTTGAAATTACGTAACCTCTCACAGCTAAGTCTAGCAATTTTTGCTGCACTCACTAGCTCTGTAAACGCCGAAGAAACTAAAACAACAGCTAAACAAGACGCATTTGAAAAGATAGAAGTCACAGCTCGTAAACGTACAGAGAGCCTGTTTGAATCTCCAACCGCTATCACTTCAATTGGCGCTAACCTAATTGATAAAGCCAATATGAGTAACCTAGAAGATATTGGTAAATATGTTCCAAATTTAAATATTACCCGCTATGGCGTGGGCAATTCTGCGCATGCGTCTGTATTTATCCGCGGTATAGGTTTGCAAGATCACATAATAACTACCGATCCGGGTGTGGGTGTGTATCTTGATGGTGTGTACTTAGGTCGTCAAATGGGTTCTAACTTATCATTACCTAATGTTGAGCGTGTTGAAGTGCTTCGTGGCCCACAAGGTACTTTATATGGCCGTAATACATTAGGTGGCGCTGTAAATGTAATTACAAAGCAACCTGGTGATGAAGGTATTGTTACTACTACAGCTAAGCTGGGAAGTCGTGGACGTATTGCCGGTGATGTTTATTTTAATAACTCACTAACAGATGATGTAAGTATGTCTGCAAGTGCATCGTACAAAACACGTGATGGTGTGGGCGAAGCTGTTCATTTAGCAAACCCAGAAAAAGAAATTGGTGAAGAAGAAGAATTTAGTGGTCGTGTTGCACTTAAATGGCAAGCAAATACCGACTTAGCATTCACTTTTTCTTTAGATGGTGTTGATAACGAATCTGGCCAATCGCCTTATACAATTGAATTGACAGACCCACTAGACTCAAATGATGTTTTTAATGGCGACTTCCCATTATTGACTCAAGATTTAATTCCATCAGACCCTGATGATTTAGGCACAACTGTTGCGGGTATTGAATCTACCTCTTACTCAGGTTGGGGCACATCGTTTTCAGCCGATTGGGCAATTAACGATACTTATACCACTAAGTTTATCTCAAGCTACCGTACATCTGAGTATGAAGGTGGCCTAGATGATGATGCATCACCTTTAAACTTGTCTGAGTTTCCAGAGGAGGGCGGTGCTGATCAGTACTCATTTGAAGTTCAGCTAAATGCAACATTCGATAATATGGACTTTGTATCTGGTCTTTACTTTTTTAATGAAGATGGCTTTACACGTTCAGGCCCGTTTGTATTTAGCCCATTTAATACACCTAATGGCTTGTTGAATGATGGTGTAACAGAATCATTTGGCGGTTACGGCGAATTTGAAATTAACCAAGAAACTAATTCGTATGCAGCATATATAAATGCCAGCTACGATTTAACTGACGATTTAACGGTTGGTGGTGGCCTTCGTTATTCAAAGGATAAGAAAGATGCAAATGCTATATTCCCATCATTTCCAACTCGTAAATATGTAAGTGCAGATTTTGATGCAGTTACGTGGGATGTAAATGCATCTTATCAGCTTAGCAATAATATGAATGTTTATGGCCAGATTCAAAAAGGCTATCAAACAGGTGGTTTTCCACCGCGTCCATTTGGTGGACCAGATCAATTTGTATCGTTTGACGAAACAAAAGCGATTAACTACGAAATGGGCTTAAAAGGCCAAGTACACGAAAATGTATCTATGATGCTTGCGGTATTTGTGACTGATTACACCGATTTAGCATTGCCGTTTTCAGATCCAACAGCGGGTGGTGGCTTTGTAACAATTGTAGAAAATGCAGGTCAATCTAAAGCGCAAGGTATTGAGCTTGAAACAACCGTTGCTATTACCGATGACTTTACTATTCGTAGTGCAGTTGGTTATTTAGATTCTGAAATAACAGAAGTGGCTGAGGGTGTACAAGGCATAGGTAAAGGCGATTCACCAGCACTGACGCCACGCTGGACTGTCATGGTTGCACCTTCTTACTTTATGGATTTAGAGAGTGGCGCAACACTTGCGTTTAATGCTAATTATTCGTATCGCAGTGAAATGCAAGGTCAATCAGTTTACAACCAAAGTGAGACCATTGATTCTCGTGAACTAGTTGGTTTTAATATTTCGTACACTAATCCATATGGCGATATGGAAGTTACACTGTATGGTGAAAACGTTCTAAACGAAGTTTACGATGTTGGTCGCCTACAACAATCAGGTTTTGTTGGTGTAATGCGTAGTAATGACCGCAGTGAATTTGGTTTGAAATTCAAAAAAGATTTTGAGCTATAAACTAAAATCAAGTAAATAAAATTCAATGTAATTGAAGTTTATTTTTCATAACAAAGGCCGAATCATGCTGTGATTCGGCCTTTATATATTCAATAGTAAAATTATTATCCACATAATTTAAATCCCTAATTTAAATTGCTGATTTAAAACAATCAACATAACCACTTTTAAGTATTTGTATCAGCTAAAATGCGCCTTTTTAGTTTGTGTAAAGGCTTGGTTGTTCGTTACAATGGCGCCACTTAATTGCCAAACGGACTCAGTGATGAAAATTCTTGCCGATCAAAATATGCCTTTAGTTGAGCAGTACTTTGCAGACTTTGGTGAGGTTGAGCGTTTTGATGGTCGTAAATTAACGCCTGAACAATTAATAAATGTAGATGTACTCCTTACTCGTTCAGTGACTAATGTTAATCATGAACTATTGGCACAAGCTAACAAGCTGAGCTTTGTGGGCACTGCCACAATTGGCATTGACCATATTGATACGCAATTACTACATGATAGAAATATTGCTTTTACCAGTGCTCCTGGTTGTAATGCAGTTGCTGTAGCTGAATATGTAATTAGTAGTTTATTTGCATTAAGCCAAGAAAATGCGCGCCCATTGTGTGGTCAAACAATTGGTATTGTAGGAATGGGTAACATTGGCACGTGTTTGTCGCAAAAATTAAAAGCATTAAATGTCGACGTACTGTTATGCGATCCAATTAAGCACGAACAGGGCTTACTACAAGAGCATGTAGCGCTTGATGAGTTATTAGCGCAATCAGATGTTGTTACTTTTCATGTTCCACTTATTAAAGGTGGCGAGCACAAAACGCTGCACATGATGAATAAAGAGCGATTACAAGCACTTAAGCCAGGAACCACGCTAATTAATGCAAGCCGAGGCGACGTAATTGATAATCAAGCATTGCTTGAGGTAATGGAAGCTGGGGCTGATTTAGATATAGTACTTGATGTATGGGAAAAAGAGCCCAATATTCTAACTGAATTACTAGAGCATTTGCGTTATGCCAGTGTGCATATCGCAGGGCATACACTTGAGGGGAAAGCACGAGGTACACAAATGTTGTATCAAAAATTGTGTGACCTAAAAGGTGTAGAGGTGAGTAAATCGTTGGATGATTTTTTACCAATACCTGCTATTACACATGCAACTGTTACGCAAAGCCTAAGCGAGCAAGATATTGCCCGTTTGGTGCATTTAATTTATGACGTACGCCGCGATGACGGAATTTTACTTCGTCATTTAGAAGGTGAGGGCTTTGATAGTTTACGTAAAAACTATCCGGTAAGGCGAGAATTTAGCACCTTATTCCTACAAGGTGATAGCCCACAGCTAGCAGCACTTAGTCAACTAGGCTTTAGCATAGCTAAATAATTATTTAACTAACGATGTTGTTTTAATGTCGTTTATAGAGGAAGAAATATGTCGCAAAAATATAACGTTGCCGTACTTGGCGCTACTGGTTTAGTAGGCCGTCAAATCATTGAAACGCTAGCAGATCGTAAGTTTCCTGTAGATCAGCTTTTTTTACTTGCGAGCAGCCGCAGCGCAGGTGAAGACATAAAGTTTCGTGGTGAGACCATTGAAGTACTTGACGTTGAAGGCTTTGATTTTAGCCAAGCGCATATAGGTTTGTTTTCTGCTGGTGGTAGTGTATCTGAAAAATATGCTCCTATTGCTGCTGATGCCGGCTGTATTGTAATCGATAATACATCGCACTTTAGAAATGATTTTGAAATCCCACTAGTGGTGCCAGAAGTTAATGCTTCAAGCCTAGCTGATTTTAGGAATCGTAATATTATTGCTAACCCTAACTGTTCAACTATTCAGATGATGTTAGCACTTAAACCAATTTATGATGCTTACGGAATAGACCGTATTAACGTATCTACTTACCAAGCTGTATCGGGCGCAGGTAAAGAAGCGGTTGATGAACTTGCAAAGCAAACAGCTAACTTGATGAATGCACGCCCTATGGATAATAAAGTATTTCCAAAGCAAATTGCATTTAACGTTATTCCTCAAATTGATAGCTTTGAGGATAATGGCTATACACGCGAAGAAATGAAAATGGTAAATGAAACTCATAAAATTTTGGGTGATACCACTATTGCAGTAAATCCTACATGTGTACGTGTTCCCGTGTTTTTTGGTCACTCAGAATCAATTAATATTGAAACGCGCATGCCTTATGACTTTGAACACGTTAAGCAACTTTTAAAAGACGCGCCTGGTGTCGAGCTAATTGATGATGAAGGTGATTACCCAACAGCAGTTTCTGACGCTAGTGGTAACGATACTGTTTATATAGGCCGATTACGTGCTGATATTTCTCACCCTCATGGATTAAACATGTGGGTTGTAAGTGATAACACTCGCAAAGGTGCTGCAACTAACAGTATTCAAATTGCAGAAGAGCTTATTGCTAATTACATGTAATAGTTAATAGCGCTAAACACACTTTAGAAGCGGTAAACATTATTTGTTTGCCGCTTTTTGTTTATAGAGCTTGTCAATTTTTTGCCGTTTATTTTTAAAAGTATAAAAACTGATTGATAACACTCAATAAATTAATATTTATAAAGATGTTTTAAGGCATTTATTTTCAAGGTGTTGCGATGGATATTAAGCCTTAACTGGTTTATAGTTTGTAATTGGAATAGAGCTTGCAATAAAAATAGATTGTAATAATAAATGCGAGTCAGTCATTTGGCTGATAACAGCAATAATCAACAATATTTATGCACTTAAGCTTTAAGTGTTTTGTTAATATTTAAATATTAAAGGATCAGCATGCGCGGTTTAGTTACACTTATTATATTAGCGTCTGCATTGATAGTAACGCCAGTTTACTCTCAAGACAGTACCCAATTAAAGGGGCCTAAAGGCGTTGACTATGGTGCGCAAGGGCGATCTATTGGGCCAATTAAACCAACAGACACACTTTGGCGTATAGCGGCTAAAGTGCGCCCAGATAACTCCGTCAGCATTTATCAAGTTATGCAGGCCTTGTATAACAAAAACCCCAACTCATTTTTAGAACAAAATCTTAATCATATTCAAAATGGTGCCTATTTAAAAATCCCTACTTTAGCCGAAATAAAAGGTGTAAATACACAGCTTGCAAAACAACGCTCAGAGCAAGATGATGCATTATGGGAAAAGAAAAAAAATGGCACACTTACGCAAAGCGAAATTACCTCAGCACAAACAAAAGTAACCCAAGCTCGTAAAGTCGACGTAGACGATGCCAAAAAAGAGATACAGAAAGAATTAAATGAAATAAAAACAGAGCAAAGTACTAAGCTGGTTGAGTTACAACAACAATTTAAAAATTCTGTAAGCAATGTAGAAGAAATTTTAGTTGAGAATAATAATCTTAAAAAACAATTATCAGGTATTTCAAACGAACTCGAAAACTTACGCTTACAGTTAGGACAAGACAGTGAAATTCAAAATCAATTAAAAGAACTAATTGTTAAGCAAAACGAGATTATTGCACAACAAAAAAAACAAGAGATAGTACCAAAAGAATCGTTTGATTTAAGCTCATTATTTTCAAATCCGATAGTGCTGGGTTTATTAATGTTTATTCCTGGGCTACTGATTATTTTTGCAATTGTTATGTTTTTACGCAAACGAGCAAGTAATCAAGAAGAGCCACAAAACGATGATGACTTTTTACCACAAACCCCAATTTACACTGGCGATGATGATTTAGGTCCAAGTTTAAATGACGATCCAATTGTACCCGACCCTTTAGATGACTTGAGTGTTCAACTTGATGATAATCTTGAAAATGATATGTTGCCTGATGATGATTTAGATGACGGCCTAGATGATTTTTCAGGTGGTGAGAATTTACTCGATCAGGATGAGCTTGAAAGTCTACTAAGTGATGACATTGTTTTTGATGATGAAAATACCGATGACGATGATGAACTCGATATTTTTATGCAGCAAGGGTTTGATCAACCTTCAGATGAAAACGCTGAAGATATTGATTTAGACTTATCTGATGACTCAATAAACAATGATGAAATTCTAACTAATGACGATTTAGATAGCTTGTTTGATGAAGACGATAGTCTACCTGAGTTTGATGCACCGCAAACAAGCGAAGCTTTAGAGGATGATAGCTTAGAGTCTCATGATGAAATGGCGGCTTTAAGTGAGGAGCTTGCAGATGATGATAATTTTGATATAGATGAATTATTAGATAAAACATCAACAGAATTAGATACCTCAAATAACACTTCAGCTGAACTTGATACAAGCGACGACTTTGATTTAGACGATATAGATAGCTTAATTGATGAAGCGAATGACCCAAAAAGTGATGTGGCAGATGACTCAATTGATGCAGAGTTACTCGACGAAGATGAACTTCTAGAAGAAAGCGACGATTTTGATTTAGATGACATAGATAGCTTAATTGATGAAGCAGCGGTTGACACTGCAGATGATTCATTAGTTGAGGAAAGCGACGATTTTGATTTAGATGACATAGATAGCTTAATTGATGAAGCAGCGGTTGACACTGCAGATGATTCATTAGTTGAGGAAAGTGACGACTTTGATTTAGACGACATAGATAGCTTAATTGATGAGGCAGCGGTTGACACTGCAGATGATTCATTAGTTGAGGAAAGTGACGACTTTGATTTAGACGACATAGATAGCTTAATTGATGAGGCAGCGGTTGATACTGCAAATGATTCATTAGTTGAGGAAAGTGACGACTTTGATTTAGACGACATAGATATCTTAATTGATGAGGCAGCGGTTGATACTGCAAATGATTCATTAGTTGAGGAAAGTGATGACTTTGATTTAGACGACATAGATAACCTAATTGATGAGGCAGCAGTTGATACTGCAAATGATTCATTAGTTGAGGAAAGTGACGACTTTGATTTAGACGACATAGATAGCTTAATTGATGAGGCAGCGGTTGATACTGCAGATAAATCATTAGTTGAGGAAAGTGACGACTTTGATTTAGACGACATAGATAACCTAATTGATGATGAACTAAAAAATTCAGATGTAAGAGATTCAGAAATTGATAATGCATTAGCAGACTCAGTTGAGGATTTAGCAGATGCTCAAGAAGAATTAAATGTTGATGATATTGAGTCGCTTGCTTCATCATTAAATGAAGAGCCAGAGCTTGAAGAAGAGCCTGAACTTGCAGAAAAACTAGAGCTTGAAGAAGAGCCAGAACTTGAAGAAGAGCCAGAGCTTGAAGAAGAGCCAGAGCTTGAAGAAGAGCCAGAGCTTGAAGAAGAGCCAGAGCTTGAAGAAGAGCCTGAGCTTGAAGAAGAGCCTGAGCTTGAAGAAGAGCCTGAGCTTGAAGAAGAACCTGAGCTTGAAGAAGAGCCTGAGCTTGAAGAAGAGCCTAAGTTTGAAGAAGAACCTGAGCTTAAAGAAGAACCTGAGCTTAAAGAAGAGCCTGAGCTTAAAGAAGAGCCTGAGCTTGAAGAAGAGCCAGAGCTTGAAGAAGAGCCAGAGCTTTACGATGAGCCTGAGCTTGAAGAAGAGCCTAAGCTTGAAGAAGAGCCTGAGCTTAAAGAAGAGCCTGCGCTTGAAGAAGAGCCTGAACTCGCAGAAGAGCCCGAGCTTTACGATGAGCCAGAGCTTGACGATGAGCCTGAACTTGCAGAAGAACCTGAGCTTGACGATAAGCCTGAGCTTGAAGAAGAACCTGAGCTTAAAGAAGAACCTGAACTTATAGATGTAACGGTTGATGATTTTTCAGACACATCAGAGTCGCTTCTTGATCCTGAAGATGCACTTGAAGAATATACAGATGATACTTTAAAGAGCGTTGATGAGCTTTTAAGTGAGCTACAACAGGCCACTGATGACGACTATATAGAAACACCTGATTGGTCTTTAGATGAGCTTGATGATGATCTTGAAGAAATAGAAGTTGATCTTGGTGACGATCCGCTAGCGGGCGACGATGACTCAGATCTTACTGAAATTGAAGAGCAGCTTGATAGCGAGCTTGTAACGCCAAGTGAAGAGTTGGATGAATATCCTGAACTTGAATTAGACGATGATCAATCATTATTAGAGAATGAGCCTTCGTTTGAGCCGCAAGAGCTTAAAGGAGATGCATCGGGTGATGAAAATGCAGTAGCACTTAGTCAAACAGAGAAAGATCTCGCAAATGCGCTTATGGCAGATGGTGATTTAGATAGTTTAGAAGATGATTTTGATGATGAACTATTAATTGATAATGACTTCTCTGAATTAGAAACTGAAACGGAGATTGAAGATGAGTCGCTTGATGATGATTTACTTCAAGAAATTAATAATGAGGTTGATTCTGTTGAACCACCAAGTATTGAAGATGACATCAAACCTCTTAACCTTGATGAAGTTCAAGAAACATTAGAAAGTGAGTTGCCATTTACCCCTGAAGAATTACAAGGGGATGATTTAGATGGTGAGGCACCGGGAGTCGCTTCCAGCCAAGCTGAGCAAGATTTAGCAAACGCACTTATGGCAGATGCTGATTTAGATAGTTTAGAAAATGATTTTGATGATGAGATTTTAATTGAAAATGATTTTTCTGAATTAGATGCTGAATTTGACGAAGATAGTTTAGAGCAAGCGCTAACTGATGAGTTATCAGATGAATCGCAAGAGCAAACAAATGCAGAGCGCGAAGCACAGTTAACAAGCTTAGATGAAGTGGGTAGCACTGATATTAGCTCTGACGACGAACTTGATGAAGAGTTTATGTCGAATTTGACGCAAACTGATTTTGATTCATTACTTAGTGAGTTAGCAGAGCCTGAAGACTTAAGTGTTGATGACAGCAGTGAATTTGATGTTGACTTTGACAGCTTGCTAAAAGAAGACTTAGAGACAGATGATTTATTAACTACAAAAGAGTCACTTGTTGAAGGTAGTGATGTTGAGCAACTTGATAATGACGAATTTGTAGATATTGATTCATTATTAGAAGAAAGTGACGACGCTGAACTTGAACACGAACCTTACACCGACGTTAATATGGATGTCGGTTTGAGTGAGTTTGATGCATTACTTGCAGGTGATAACCCAACGGATGTTGATGCTGAAAGTGGTGGCTACTCAGCTAAACTTGATTTAGCGCGTGCTTATATTGAAATTGATGATTTTGATTCTGCGCTTAAAGTTATTGAGGATGTCATTAACAAAGGTCCTGAAGAAGTTCAAGAGGAAGCACTTAGCTTAAAAGCTAAACTAAAATAATTAAAATGTTTATAAGAACCCGTATCTAGCTTAGCTAAATACGGGTTTTTTTATGTGTATTGGTTTGATTACGACAGGTCTCCTTTTATTGCATCGTTAGATAGCATAAAATGCCTCGTTCATTAGCACAGTAGGTAAAACGGTAATTATGCGAGTAGCACTTGGAGTTGAATACAACGGCGCACGTTATAGTGGTTGGCAGCGTCAATCACATGTAAATAGCGTACAGCAAGAAGTAGAAAAAGCGTTGTCGCGTATTTGTAATCATCCTGTTGAAGTTATATGTGCAGGGCGTACAGATGCTGGTGTGCACGGTACAGGCCAAGTAATACACTTTGAAACGCAAGCCGATCGCGATATGGTCGCATTTACACTAGGTATGAATACTTTAATGCCTAAAGATATTGCTATTCGCTTTGCCCAACCGGTTGCTGATGACTTTCATGCCCGTTTTAGTGCTACAGCTCGTCGTTATCGCTATGTTATTTATAACTCCCCCCTACGAGGTGCGGTATTAAACGAGGGGGTTACGCATTTTCATCATCATCTTGATGAAACAAAGATGCAAGAGGCGTGTCAGTACTTAATAGGTAAACACGATTTCACCTCTTTTAGAGCGATACATTGCCAAGCGAATACACCGACAAGAACAATTCATCATCTGTCGGTACAGCGCCAAGGTACTTACGTTATTATTGATATTAAAGCGAATGCATTTTTACATCACATGGTACGTAATATCACAGGCAGCTTAATGGATGTTGGTTTACATAAACAACAACCTATATGGATAAAAGAGCTACTTGATTGTAAAGAACGCGCAAAGGCCAGTGCTACCGCTAAGGCTGCTGGTTTGTATTTAGTGGATGTTGACTACCCTGAGCAATTTAATATTCCTCAAACACCTTTAGGCCCTTTATTTTTGCCTGATATAGATGTGGTATAAGTACTTTTTATGAGCACTTTTAACTACTAAGACCAGTTTTTTATACCGCGTTAGTGTAATTCATGTTTTAATTGAAAAAATTTGTCTGCTAATTGCTATTAGCAGGCTCGCGACACAGAACAGTATTAAGAGAGTTGCAAATGAGTTGGCTAGAAAAAATCTTACCTAAAACGACAAAATCATCAGGTCGTAAAGAAATCCCAGAAGGTGTTTGGGCTAAGTGTACATCGTGTGATTCAATTTTATATAAAGCTGAATTAGAAAAGTCATTAAACGTATGTCCTAAGTGTGACCATCACATGCGTGTTAGTGGCCGTAAGCGCCTAGAGCACTTTTTAGATGAAGGTGATCGTCAAGAGCTTGGTACACAACATGAGCCTAAAGACATTCTTAAGTTTAAAGATTCTAAAAAGTACTCTGACCGTATCAGTGCAGCCCAAAAAGCAAGTGGTGAAAAAGATGCACTTGTAGCTATGAAAGGCCGATTAAAAGGTATTCCAGTGGCAGCGGTAGCATTTGAGTTCTCATTTATGGGTGGTTCAATGGCTTCTGTTGTTGGCGCTCGCTTTGTTGATGCTGTTGATCAATGTTTAGAGCATAACATGCCGCTTATTTGTTTTTCTGCATCAGGCGGAGCACGTATGCAAGAAGCGCTTATGTCGCTTATGCAAATGGCTAAAACAAGTGCTGCACTTGCAAAAATGACGGAAAAAGGTCTTCCATTTATTTCAGTAATGACCGACCCGACAATGGGTGGTGTATCTGCATCACTTGCTATGCTGGGTGATATTAACGTTGCTGAACCTAAAGCGTTAATTGGTTTTGCGGGCCCTCGTGTTATTGAGCAGACTGTTCGCGAAACATTACCTGAAGGTTTTCAGCGTAGTGAATTTTTGCTAGAACATGGTGCAATTGACATGATTATTGACCGCCGTGAAATGCGCGATACCCTTGCACGCATTTTAGCTAAATTTATGAACTTGCCTTCTACGGAACAAGAGCATAGAGTAGCGTAAATTTCAGCTTTACTGATTACACGCTATGACAAAAACAATTCCTAGCCAATCATCAAGCCTTGATGATTGGCTTTTTTATTTAGAAAGTGTTCACCCAGCTAACATTGCAATGGGCTTAGAACGAGTTGCTAATGTTGCCAATAATATTGGCCTTTTAAACACTCCGAGTAAAATTATTCTTATTGCCGGTACAAACGGTAAGGGCACCACTGCACGTTGCTTAGAGTCGCTATTACTAGCGCAAGGTTTTAGCGTGGGTACTTACGCATCTCCTCATTTAATTCGTTATAACGAGCGTGTACGAGTTAATGGCGAAGAACTGGCAGACCAATTTCATATAGATGCTTTTCACCAGCTTGAGCAAGGCCGTAAAGACACTCCTCTGACTTATTTTGAATATGGTACTTTGGGTGCGTTGGCAATTTTTAAACGCTGTAAGGTCGATTATGTATTACTAGAGGTTGGTCTAGGCGGGCGCTTTGATGCTACAAATATAGTAACTCCCTTTGCAAGCGTGATCACCACTATCGATTTAGATCATAAAGAGTACCTAGGTGATACACGTGAGCTGGTGGCTTATGATAAAGCCGGTATTTTTCGTGAAAATACGCCTGCTATTATAGGGGATTTGAATATTCCTCACACAATGACTGATTACGGCAAAGAAATTAATGCCAATATGACGTTGTCGGGCAGTGACTTTATTTTCAAAGAGAATGCTGAGAGCTTTAATTGGCAATATAAAGAACATAATCTTGTAATAGATAAGCCAGCAATACCGTGTCAAAATGCAGCAACTGCGTTAACTGCGCTAAGTGTTTTAAGCTTATTACCTAGTGAGCAAGTCATACGAAGTTGCCTCGCTAATTTAGTTGTAGAAGGGCGGTTTCAGCAGTTAAGCGCTGAGCCTTTAGTCTTTACCGATGTAGCACATAACCCTGAGTCGGCGCGTTATTTAGCCAATAAGTTATCAAGCTATAAAGATAAAGGCTTTAAAATTCATGCATTAGCCGCTATGCTTGCTGATAAAGATAAAGTGGGTGTACTTAAAGAAGTAAGTCACTTGGTCGATGAGTGGTCATTAGCGAGCTTAAGTGGTCCGCGAGGCGACACTGCAAGTAATTTACAAAATGCGCTGCAGGGTATATCTCATCATAATACTATCAATAGCTATGATAGTGTGGCACAGGCACTGAGTGTAATTTTACCAAAACAACAAAGTGATACTATGTTGATTGTATTTGGTTCATTTTTTACAGTGGCCGGCGCTATTAATTACTTTAAAAAATAGAGAGGATGTCGGTGAACTCAAGTTTTATTAATCGCTTAGTCGGAACAAGTATAGTAGTGATCGCAGCAATTGTGTTTATCCCTAATATACTCGATGGCGAAAAAGTGCATTATAAAGAGGGCTTTAAAGCGATACCTGATCGCCCTGAGTTCAAAACAATCGATCTTCAAGAGTCAATTGATGAAAACATGGCTAATGCTGAGCCACTAAAACAAGATGAAATTGAAGATATTCAAGCTGACGATGAAGCTTTTGAGCAGCAAAACGCTATGGATGAGAGTGACTACGCTGTAGAGAATAAAGTTGTTGAAGCGACTATTGAACCCAAAGCTACACCGATCACTAAGGCACCGGTTCAGGCTAAACCAAAACCTATTGCGCCTCGTAAAAGTGATGAAAACCTAACAAGTATGGCTTACGTTATTCAATTAGGTAGTTTTTCACATGTTGCAAATGTAAAAGCATTACAGGCTAAATTAAAAGTTGAAGGGTTTAAAACGTTTACTAAACCGATTAAAACCCCAAATGGGACGTTAACCAAGGTATTTGTTGGTCCTTCGCTTGATAAAAATGAATTACAAAAGCAGCTTCCCCAACTGAAAGAGCTTACTAAATTAAATGGTAAAGTTACGCAATACGAAGTAACAAAATAATTAAAAAAAGGCTTGTATCACAAGCCTTTTTTTATTTATTTATATTTGTTTTTACCATTATCTTTATCTCACAATACCCATTCTATAATGTTAATTTTTTGTATTGACTACAACCCAGTAATCTCCCGTTTAAACTTGCATACTAACGATGTTTGGGTATAGAATGCGCCCCAAATTAGCGACTAATTGGTTCTTATGATCTGGGTTGATTACGCCATTATTGGCATCATTGCATTGTCTACCATCATCGGTTTAATACGCGGCTTTGTAAAAGAAGCAATGTCATTAGCGGTATGGGCTGGCGCCTTTATCATCTCTAGCTTATTTTACCAATATTTAGCTTCCTTCCTAACAACCATTTCTGAACCCCTTTTAAGAAATGCTGCGGCCATAGCCATATTATTCTTTGCGACGCTACTGTTAGGCGGTTTACTAAACTATATTTTAGGTGAGCTTGTACATCGTACTGGTTTATCGGGTACCGACCGTGTTTTTGGCATAGTGTTTGGTGCTCTACGAGGCGTGTTGGTCGTGAGCGCGTTACTCTTCTTTCTTGATGCTTTTACTGGTGCACCCAATACGCACTGGTGGGGCAATTCTATTTTGATTCCAGAATTTGGCTTTGTTGTTGAATGGTTCTTTTCGTACCTAGAAAACAACTCGAGCTTTTTAAATTCAGTAAACCGTTAATCGGCGAGGATAAATTACATGTGTGGTATCGTTGGAATAGTCGGAACATCCCCTGTGAATCAGGCGATTTATGATGGCTTAACTGTTTTGCAGCACCGTGGTCAAGATGCCGCGGGTATCATTACCATTGAGAATAATACGTTTAGCTTGCGCAAAGCAAATGGCTTAGTGAAAGATGCCTTTCACACACGTCATATGAAACGACTACAAGGTACAATTGGTCTTGGCCATGTGCGCTATCCTACAGCAGGATCTTCAAGCTCATCTGAAGCACAGCCTTTTTATGTTAACTCACCGTTTGGTATAGCACTTGCCCATAATGGCAACCTTACTAATGCAGAAGCTTTAAAAGAGCAGTTATTCTCAGAAGCACGTCGTCACGTTAATACAACATCAGACTCTGAAATTTTACTTAATATCATGGCACATGAATTAAGCAAATCTGATAAGTTGCATTTAGACCCTGAAGATATTTTTACTGCGGTAACCGAAGTAAACAATAAAGTAAGCGGTGGTTATGCAACTATTGCTATGATTATCGGCCACGGCATTGTTGCTTTTCGCGACCCTAATGGTATTCGCCCGCTTGTATTTGGTAAACGCGAAACCGAAAAAGGTACTGAGTACATGTTTGCCTCAGAAAGCGTTGCGTTGAAACCGGACGGTTTTGAGTTTGTACGTGATGTAGCCCCTGGTGAAGCTATATATGTTACAGAAGAAGGTGAATTCCATTCACTTAGTTGTGCTGATAAGGCATCTTACTCGCCGTGTATTTTTGAATTTGTTTATTTTGCTCGACCTGACTCAACAATAGACCGTATGTCTGTGTACGCAACACGCGTAAACATGGGGACTAAACTAGGCGAAAAAATTGCACGTGAATGGGCTGACAAAGATATTGATGTAGTTATCCCAATCCCAGAAACTTCATGTGATGTAGCACTTGAAATCGCACGTGTACTTGATTTACCGTATCGCCAAGGTTTTGTTAAAAACCGTTATATTGGTCGTACATTTATCATGCCTGGCCAAGAGATGCGTAAAAAATCAGTGCGTCAAAAGCTAAACGCAATTGATCGCGAGTTTAAAGGTAAAAACGTATTATTGGTTGATGACTCAATTGTTCGTGGTACAACATCAGCACAAATTGTTGAAATGGCCCGAGAGTCTGGCGCTAAAAACGTTTACTTTGCATCAGCGGCACCTGAAATACGCTTCCCTAATGTATACGGTATTGATATGCCTTCAGCAGCTGAGCTTATTGCTCACGGACGTGAAGTAGAAGATATTAATGCAAGTATTGGTTCTGACGGTTTAATCTTTCAATCGTTAAAAGATTTAATTGCTGCGGTTAGCCAAGAAAATCCTGAAATTACTAAGTTTGAAACTTCAGTATTTGATGGCCAATATATTACTGGCGATATTGATCAAAACTATTTAAATCGTATTGATAAGCTACGTAACGATTCAGCAAAAAGCACCCGCGAAAGTGCGATGTCTTCAGGTTTAGAGATACACAACCAAGACGAAAACGAAGCTGATTAATGATTAGTTAATAAAAAGTCGTTACACATAAAAAAGGAGCTAATTAGCTCCTTTTTGCGAAGGAAAGAAAGGGAACATTTCTATCAAACACGACTCTCTATTAGTTAAACTTTATTAAGTAAACATTGGGCTAACAATCCCATTTGTCCAAAGCATAGCTGTTACAGCTAAAATAATAACCAGTAATATTAATCCACACGTTACTACCGAGCTGGCGTAAATAAAGCCACGCTCTTCTGGGATATGCATAAGTATTGGTACGCCGGTGTAGAGTAAATAAACCGAGTAAGCCAGTGCAATAATTCCAATACACACTACAAACCAAAGTACAGGCCAAAAAGCGGCGAGTGCCGACATAAACACTGGTGTTGCAGTATATGCTGCAAGTTCAAGTGTTTGTGTAAATGTAGGTTTAGAGCCAAATGTAACCGCCATCCAATGGGCTAAATACGCCAATGCAAAAACACCCGCTATTAAAGCAAAATACATTGCACCTGCAATTAGCAGTGCACTATCGTGCGTTAAAAATACGGGATTGCCTGCACCTATACTCCATCCTAAATAAACAGATGAGTAGTAGCCCATTATTGAAGGAAATAAAGCAATCAGTAAAATATGCGACAAACTATAGGTTAAACTTTCATGGCGATTATCTATTGTTTGCCATTCTTCAAGTGGGTGAGCATAAATGCCCCAGAGGTGATTTAGTATCATAGTACTTACTCCATAAAAGGAACGTATTATTGTTTTGGTTGGTTTATTTTTATACAGTCTATGTACAGTTATGGTTCACTTATTTTGCAAAGTCAAGTTAACTCGTTATTAACATTTAGACGCAGATAAGGGCTTTGATTTATCCCAAGCAAAATTTCGTGTTAAAATAACGGTCTATCAAATTTATTTAGTAATGAGCAGTCAACGTGCCACATAGCCAACTTTTAGAGCCGATTAATAACTTTTTATTGTGTACCACCCCAGAGCAATGGGTGGAGCAAGCAATTAAAAAAGAAAACTTATCAGTCATTTTAATAGATCACTTAATTTGTGAATTAAAAGCAGCTCAAAGTGCGATGTTTTTAATACGTAAATACGCGGTAGATAAAGAGGGTAGTGATGCATTACTCGAGTGGCTAAAGCCATTTGAAACGCTTATTTACAAGCGAGAAGGGAATTGGCGCGATCTGGCTGCTAAAAATAAGCTCACTAAATCAATAATTCCTAAATCGAGTTCTCCATACGGGCAAGGTCTAATCGATAAAATGGTTTTGCTGATAAAAGAAGAGCTGCATCACTTTTATCAAGTGCTCGAAATTATGGACGAGTACGGTGTTGAGTATCAAAGTATTACACCATGTCGTTACGCAAAAGGCATGCTCCGTCATGTTAAAACGTTCGAGCCCAATGCATTAGTCGATAAGCTAATAGTAGGCGCTTATATTGAAGCACGTTCATGTGAGCGTTTTGCAAAGCTTGCGCCGCATGTTGACAAGCGTTTAGGTGATTTTTATATTTCGTTACTGCGTTCAGAAGCGCGTCATTACCAAGATTATTTAGCTTTAGCTCAGGAAATTGCCAACTTTGATATTACAGAGCGGATTTCTGAGTTTGGTAAAATTGAAGCTGAACTTATCTTGTCGCCAGACGAAGATTTTAAATTTCATAGCGGTACTCCAGCATAACCCCTTTCAGTACTTTATTGCGATGATTGTAATTACACAGTCACGGCATTGAAAATTAGACGTAACCAAAATCACCTCCTACTATATATGTACTTCGGTACATATATAAATATTTATTATATTTATTAATTTATTAGATACCTTTTTAATAGGCGGTGTAGGATGTCCGACAGCAATAGTTTGTTTGTATTTGATGAAGAGCAGGAAATAGATGGTTCAACTCTCGTAAGAAAAATAAAGGTGTTTACCGTTGAAGACGATCTTAATTATCAGCACGCTTTAACTAATAGCTTAAAAGAAATAAAGCCTGAGGATAACTGTGAAATAGAAATACTTACGGCTAATTCGGTCTCTCAGGCTGCATTAGTGTTGAGCTTGCATCCAGATATAGCACTCACCTTTATAGATGTTGTTATGGAGGATGACGACTCAGGTCTGAGGCTTGTGAGTACCATAAGGGAAGTGATTGGTAACGCAGACATGCGTATTGTTTTGTTGACCGGTCAACCTGGATTTGCACCCGAACAGCAAATAATGAAGTCGCTAGATATAGACGAATACTGGAATAAATCAGACGTTTCAGCAGAAAAACTGCAATCTATAGTTACAAGTAATCTTCGCACTTGGAAATACATCACACAAATATCTTCAGCCAGAAAAGGTCTTCAATTAGTTTTAGATGCTTCAAGAAGTATAAATAGCAAACACGATATGCGGTCTTTTTCTAAAGCTGTTTTAGTAGAGATAAGTAACATTTTAAATGTGACAGAGGGGGGCGGTATTATGTGCTCCACCCAAAGTGATGGAGAGCTTGTTAGAGCGCATATATCTTCTGCTAATGGTTGTTTTGATGGATTCGAAGGCAAACTCGTCGATAATAATATTTTACTGCCTGAAATTTATACTGACTTTAAACGTGCTCTAGATGAAAAGACACATATTTTTTCTGAGCACCACACCGTTTTTTATTTTTGTAATAAGGAAATAACAGGCGAAAGCTATATAACTATTGTTCAGTCAGACAATGAAATATCAGAACAAAATGAGTACTTGTTAAAAGTATTTAGTGAGAATGTGAGTACAGGCTTTAGTAATATAGCCTTACTTAATAAACTTACTGAGCTTGCATATACGGATGTATCGTTAAATATGCATAATCGAAATTGGCTCACGCGTGAAATACGAAACATGAACCTTCACGAGCAATATCAAACTCGCTTATTTGTTTTTGAAGTCGAACAGTTTGAAGAAAAAGCCTTTACGTTTGGTCACGACTTCTGCCAAAAACTCTTAAAAGAGGTTTACAATAATCTAATAACCATTTTTGATGGTTATTCAGCGCGTATAGCCATTATTAACAACAGTAGCTTTGGCCTAATAGTAAACGCTAATTTTGATATTACCGACGAAATGATAGCTAGCCTTATTAGGCAAAAGTGTGTAATTACCTCCGTAAAACAATATGCTGATTTGAGAATTCTTGATTTAGCGCTAAGTTCTGTTTTAAACATCATACCTGAAAAAATAATAAGCATTGCTGAATCCAGCTTAAACGATAGCCAAAGCGCTTCTTTAAAATATATTAAGCATACCCAAGAAAAAACAGAGGCACTTACCAACCGTTACAGTTTAATGGCTCGATTACGAAGAGTGATCGGGGCAGGCTCTTTGCAAGTAGCCTTACAGCCTAAAATGGATTTAGTAAAATTGACACCGGTTGGCTTTGAAGCACTAGCACGGTGGCAACTAGATGACGGCAGTTTTGTAAGCCCTGAAGTGTTTATTGAACTTGCTGAAACAGCAGGTTTAATTAGTGAATTAGACAGCGTTGTTTTTGATAAAATAATTTCTACTATTCATAAGTTAAGCGACATAGGCGTAAATTTGCCAATTGCTTTTAATGCGTCTGCTTTTGATTTGGTTGATCCTGATTACTGTCAAAAAATTCTTCATAAATTAAAAGACGCCAATATTTCCCCAGAAATGCTTGAGCTTGAAATTACAGAAACACAAGCAATTAGTAATTATGATTTAATTCGAGAGTCTTTAGATAAATTTATGGCGTTGGGCATAAAAGTAAGTATTGATGACTTTGGAACAGGCTATTCTTCAATCTCCCACATAACAGAAATACCTGCAAATACGTTAAAAATAGATAGATGCTTTATAAATGACATTGAGAGTAACGCGAATAACCAATACATATTAGAAATGATTGTTAATTTAGCCAAACGGTTTAACTTTTCGATAATTGTTGAAGGTATTGAAACCCGGGAACAATGTGAATGGGTTAAAACAATAGGGTGTAATGTTGCTCAAGGCTACTATTTTTCAAAACCACTGTTTTTTGACGACTTAATTGAATGGCTAAAACAGTATGGAAAAGTTTGATAACACCAACTCAGTAAGCTTAAGTAACAAGCAAAGTTACATAAAAGCATTATTTATTGCTGTTGCTTCTGGCGTTATCGCTTTTTTAGTGTATTGGCAAGTTTACCAAGCAAGGCTTACACTCGTTCAAGATTATCAAGACGATAAACTGTCTTTGGTGCAAACGGAATTTGTAAAAGAGTTAAGTAGTATAAAAAAATTAACCCAGGTTTTAGCAGACAACAAAAACCTAAAAAGGGGGAATAAACTCAGGTATATGTTTAGAGACCGAGAATCCATACGAAGCATAAATGATTACTTCGTTAATTTTGGGTTATTATCGCCTATTATTTCGCAAATTCGGTGGATTGATATTACCGGGAACGAACGTTTTAGAGTTGACTTTAAAAACGGTGAGGCAAAAGTTGTTAAGCAAAAAGAGCTTCAAAATAAAATGTCGCGTTATTACTTTAGGCAAGGAATAGCCATTGAAGCGCCAGATTCCTTTTTATCAAAAATTGATTTAAACATGGAGCATGGTTCAATTGTTGAACCCTATGTACCCACCATGCGAGTAACCTACCGCACTAGCTCAAGTGATTATATTGTTGATGGGCTAATAATAATTAACTTTGATTTATCCGCGCTTTTTCAGCGAATTAGAGATTACTCTGCAGATAATGCTCAGGTTAACATTGTAAATAAAGATGGTTTTTGGCTTTATAACAATGATAGGTCTAAAGAGTGGGGCTTTATGCTAGAAATGCAAGAGCTAACAATTGCTAATTATAACCCATTACTTTGGGAGTCTATGCAAAACCAACAAGAAAACACGGTAAGGCATTTTGACTCAAATGTTTATACATTAGATAAACTTCCGACTCTTTTTTCACAAAAATATAATGAAACACTTAATGACGTTATTTATATTTACATAAAAAGTAAAGATAAGTTAATAACTGAAATACGCCTTGTCGCATTAGGTTATGCCGGAATAAGTGCTATTTTTCTTTTGACCATTGGTGGCTTTATTTTATACAGAGAATATTGCTATACAAAAGTTTTAAGCAATTTATTTGAGCAGTTACGTGCTGAAAAATTAGAGCTAGACTCTGTTAATAATAAACTGTCTAACACCATTAGGCAGCAGCAACTTTTACAAGATAGCTTCGTTGAAGCGCAAAAGCTGTCATCATTAGGCATGATGGTTGCGGGGGTCGCTCATGAAATGAATACGCCTATTGGCGGTGCTATTATTTCAGTATCGAACGCAGAGTCAGTTATGAATAGCTTAAATGAAGCAATAAAAACAGGTTTAACTAAGTCTCAACTAGAGAGTAGCGTTTTAAGCTTAGATGATAATTTAGCTTTAGCTAGAGTTAATTTGGATAAAGCAGCAGTGCTTGTTAAAAGCTTTAAAAAAATGGCCATTGATAGAAATAACGAAGAGTTCATTAAGTGTAATATTGAAGGTTTAGTTAAAGAGTTATTAATAGCATTAAACTCTAGATTAAAAACGTCAAAAATTAAAATTACTACTCGGTTTGATGATGACTATACAATAAAAAGTCGACCGGGGGTTATTTCACAAGTTATAGAAAATTTGGTAATGAATGCACTTAACCATGCATTTGAGCACAATCAAACAGGTGAAATTGAAATTAAGGTTTATAAAAACGAAAAGGGTGATGTGAATATTACTGTTTCTGATACAGGGTGTGGAATTGAAAAAAATCAACAAAGCTCTATTTTTGAGCCTTTCCACACATCAGCTCGTGGTAAAGGAAATATAGGGCTTGGCCTGTATATGGTTTCTCAATGGGTTACCGGAATATTAAAGGGGCAACTGGATTTAGTATCGGATCCACAGCGTGAGGAAAAATTTAAAACTCAGTTCACAGTTACATTGCCAAATAAATGAATTATCTAGCGCTGCAGCCATAAGCTCACCAAAACATTAAAAGTTAATAAATTTAGTGAAGACCATCATAAATTACTAAAAAAATAATGTTTTTTTGCTTATTTAAAGGGCGTGTTGATTAGTTTTTGTTCTTGAGGTGTTACCACTAAATAAGAGCCTTGTTCATACCAATCACCTAAAACAGTGCGTGTGAGCGCTTTACCGTTTGATGAATAGGTGTGCACATCAGGGCGGTGAGTATGACCATGAATCATATTAGTAACGTTATGTTTGGCAAAGGTGGCAAGTACAGCTTCATCGACAACGTCTAAAATTTTGATAGATTTATCAGCTTGGCTCAACTTACTTTTTTCTCGCGCATTACGGGCTATTTTTTTTCTGTACCAAAGCGGCATAGCAAGCATTAACTTAGGCCACCACCAGCCACGACTCTTTTTACGAAAGTTTTGATATTCAGTATCTTGAGTGCACATTTCGTCGCCATGTAAAATAACGGTAGGCGTGCCATATAAATCAATGACTGTTTGTTCATCGAGTAATGTCATTGCGGCCATGTCGGCATATTGCTTGCGCATAATGAAATCACGATTGCCATGTATAAAATAAA